>CAZMUE010000025.1:0-8289 GCA_964569725.1 uncultured Gammaproteobacteria bacterium | reverse complement strand
ACCTTGTGCGGAATCGGCATCGGCATTGCCAGGTTGACGATGTTTTTTACTGATACTTGGTCAATCAAGGAAGTGATTCTTTTTCCCATTTTAAAACCCAAGAAGAAAGCTAAAAAATGATTTCACGCGAGCAAGCTCTAGAGCTTTTGAATAAAAACATCGAGAATAAAAATATTCTTAAGCATATGTTGGCAACTGAAGCTTGCATGAAAGCTTTGGCTAAGAAATTAGGCGCGGACAATGAGGACGAATGGGCCATGGCAGGACTTTTACACGATCTTGACTATGAGAAATTCAAGGACGGCAATTACACTGATCATGGTCAAAAATCAGTAGAAATGATCGAGGAAGCGGGTTTAGATGTGCCTCAATCTGTTAAACAAGCCATTAAAGCTCATTGCTTTAATCTTCATCCTGAGTGGTCTCCTCAGAACCTGATGGAATGGTCAATTTTTATCTGTGATAGCCTGACGGGGCTAATCGTGGCAACAACCTTGGTTTTGCCTAGTAAAAAATTAGCCGAAGTGACAGCCGAGAGGATAATGAACCGCTTTAAAGAAAAGGCTTTTGCTAGAGGAACGAGAAGAGAGGATGTCCGGATGTGCGAGGAAAAACTGAGTCTCAAGCTTGAAGAATTCATTGACATCTGCTTAAAGGCGATGCAAGGCATTAGTGATGATTTAGGACTATAAAATGCTTGATATAAATTTCATTCGGGAAAACCCAGAAAAAGTCAGAAAAGGTATTAAAGATAAGGGCTATGACCCAAAAATGGTTGACGATTTTTTAAGAGAAGATAAGGAATGGCGCTTGATTGTTCAAGAAGCCCAGAAACTAGAACGAGCCCGTAGAGAAGCGAGTGACCCTAAGGAGAGGAGACAATATAACCCAGAAGTGATTTCAGAAGCGCGTAAAATCCTAAAGTGTTCTGGGGGGTTGAATCACGCAAAGATAATTAAAGAGGCTCTTAAGCAACTTAGGCTAAAGGAAAAGTCAAAAAGAGAGGGGGGCACCGAAGACCTTTTGCGCAAAATACCGAATTTGCCTCTAGAGGATGTTCCGGTTGGCAAAGGCGAAGAAGATAATGTGGTGATTAAGATTTGGGGAAAACCAACTAAGTTTGACTTCAAGTCTAAAGACCATTTAGAACTGGGAAAGAGTTTAGGAATTTTAGATTTTGAAACTGGTGCCAAAGTAGCTGGTTCCGGCTTTTATTTCTGGTATCGCGAAGGAGCTCTTTTGGAACTGGCCTTGGTGCAATATGCTTTTGAAATCCTAGCTAAAGAAGGCTTTACTCCGGTGATCACTCCTGATCTCGCCCGCTCCAGATTCTATTTGGGGACTGGTTATTTACCCAAGGGAGATGAGGCTCAAACCTATGCCCTTGAGGGTGAGGACTTGGGTTTAATCGCAACCGCTGAAGTTACCCTGGCCGGTAAGCATGCAGATGAGGTTATTGACTACAAAAACCTGCCGTTAAAATATGTGGGTTATTCACACTGTTTTCGTCAAGAAAGTGGTGCTTATGGTCAATATTCTAGGGGTTTGTTTAGGGTTCACCAATTCACTAAAGTAGAGATGTTCGTTTACTGTTTGCCAGAAGAGTCAAGTCAATGGCATAAGAAGATTCTTGAAACAGAGGAAAAGCTTTATCAAGGACTAGGGTTGCCCTATCGGATTATGGAAATGTGCACTGGCGATTTAGGGGCTATGGCTGCTAAAAAATATGATCTTGACGTCTGGATGCCTTCTCGGGATGGTTATGGCGAAGTGACTTCAACCTCAAACTGTACTGATTACCAAGCTCGTAATCTGAATATTAGGTTTAAAGGTAAAGACAATAAATTAGCCTATCCGCATATGCTTAATGGAACAGCCATTGCTACTTCAAGAACGCCTTTGGCGATCATTGAAAACTATCAACAGAAAGACGGCTCTGTTGTTATTCCTGAAGTTTTGAGAAAATATCTTGGCAAAGATAAGATATCTCCGAAAAGATAGGTGCTTCTGCTATAATTAAATATGGGTAGATTTATAGAAGCAGTAAGAGCTTTCTTGGTGACTCCTGTTCCTCGAATAGAACTGCAGAGACTGCCTTTCAAGGGATCGAGCGGAGAACCTGCTTTCCGGGTAATGGTTGTGGAAAAAGAAAGGCTTCCTTGGGGACTGGGTCGTTTTGCCCAAAAGAGAATGGGTTCTTTGGCAAGCCAGGCTAGTTTGGCGGAACAATTTGCTAGCGAGAAGGGTTGGCCAATTGTGCGTTGCAGTTGCGTTTTGGGTTTAGGAGAAAGCATCATTTCTAAAGGGGAGCCCCTTGAGTCTCGTTGGCAGAGGGCTAAAGAAGTCTTTAGAGTCGGAAAATAATCGCCCTCAGATTCCTAAAATTGCCTTTTATTATTGTATAATTTGGATATGCTTGGCTTAATTAAAAAGGTTTTTGATTACAATCAGAGAGAGCTTAATCGTTTAAGGAAAATCGTTGACCAGATTAATGGATTAGAAAGCAGATTTGAGAAGCTTTCTGATAAGCAACTTCGCCAGAAAACCGTAGATTTCAAGGATAAGCTTAGGGCTGGAAAAAAACCAGAAGAAATTTTGCCTGAGGCTTTTGCCGCTGTGCGGGAGGCTGCCAAAAGGGCTATCGGTGAGCGCAATTTTGACGTTCAGTTAATGGCGGCAATCGCTCTTTTTGAAGGGAAGATTGCCGAACAAAAAACCGGCGAGGGAAAAACCTTAACCGCGACTCCAGCTCTTTATTTACGGGCTCTAGAAGGCAAAGGAGCTTATCTAGTGACGGTTAATGATTATTTGGCCAGGATCGGAGCTGGTTGGATGGCACCAATCTTTGACTTTTTGGGTCTGAGCGTAGGCTGTATTATTCCAGACGCTTCTTATCTTTATGATTCAAAATATAAAACGAGTGTTGATGACAAAAGATTAACTCACTTGAAGCCGGTTTCTCGGAAAGAAGCTTACGAAGCAGATATTACCTATGGAACTAATAATGAATTCGGCTTTGACTATCTAAGAGACAATATGGCCCGAAGCCTGAATGAGGTAGTGCAAAAAAATCACTATTTTGCTGTTGTCGACGAGGTTGATTTTGCCTTAATTGATGAAGCCAGGACGCCTTTAATTATTTCTTCGCCGCAGGACGAGCCAGTAGATAAGTATTATCGTTTTGCCACCTTGGCTGGCCAGCTTTTAGCTGACGATTACATTATTGATGAAAAAGCCAGAAGCGTAACCTTGACTGAATTTGGCATAAGAAAAGTAGAGCGGATGTTGGGAGTGGATAATCTTTATGAGAAAGATTTTGAAACTATTCATCATATTGAAAATGCCCTTAAAGCTAAAGCGCTTTTTCACAAAGACAAAGAATACGTGATTAAGGATGGTCAGGTCCTTATTGTTGATGAATTTACAGGTAGATTAATGCATGGTCGACGCTGGTCAGACGGGCTGCATCAGGCCGTTGAGGCTAAAGAAGGAGTTCAGATTCAGCAAGAAAGTAAAACTTGGGCCACCATCTCTTTTCAGAACTATTTCCGTCTTTATGAGAAATTAGCCGGCATGACAGGTACGGCAGCGACAGAAAGGGAAGAATTCAGGAAAATCTATGATCTTGATGTGGTTGAGTTGCCGACTAACAAGTCGATGATTCGTCAAGATCATCCTGACGTGATCTATAAAAACCAGCGGGCCAAATATGCCGCTATTGCCCAGGAGGTAGAAGATTGTTACCAAAAAGGTCAGCCAGTTTTAATTGGAACCACTTCAATAGAGAAAAATGAAATCGTCGCCAGCCTTTTAAAGAAAAAGAGGATTCCTCATCAGATTTTAAACGCCAAGAACCATGAGAAAGAAGCTTTGATTATTGCCCAAGCAGGAAGCAAGGGAGCGGTGACGGTGGCGACTAACATGGCTGGTCGAGGGGTAGACATCATTTTGGGTGGAGATAAGCCTGATAAAAAGAGTAAGGACTATGAAAAATGGCAGAAAGAACATGATGATGTTTTGGCCCTGGGAGGCCTTCATGTTATCGGTACAGAAAGACATGAGGCAAGAAGAATTGATAATCAGCTCAGGGGAAGGGCTGGCAGACAGGGAGATCCTGGTTCAAGCCGCTTTTTCGTGGCCCTAGATGATGACTTGATGAGGATTTTCGGTGGTGACCAGATTGCCAACCTGATGACTCGTTTTAACATTCCCGAGAACATCCCCCTAAGCCATAGTATGGTTAGTCGTCTTATCGAGCAAATTCAGACTAAAGTGGAAGGTTTTAACTTTGATATCCGTCGTAGCCTGGTGGAGTTTGATGATGTGGTTAATAAACAAAGAGAGATTATTTATCAGACCAGGGGTAAAATCTTGCAGGAAGCAGCTTATCAGCCAGAAAGACTGACAGAGAATATTTTCGAGCGATTGGAAAGAGAAATCAAAAAAACTGTTGATCTGGCAGTTGATGTGGTAACTGAAAAGATTGATTTAGAAAGGCTAATTGGAGAATTCAGAGAAATTATTCCTTTGCAAGCAGATGATCTGGAGGTGATTAAGAGTCAGGTTAGGGATAAGCGCAAAGAAGAGATTGCTGATTATTTAATTAAGATTACTAAAGATGCCTATCTAAGCCGGAGTCAGGAATGGGGAGAAGAGATCAGCCATGAAGTAGAAAAATCAGTCCTTTTGATGACCATTGATCAGCTTTGGGTTGACCATTTGACTATTCTTGATAATCTTCGCGAAGGCATTAAATTGCGCGGCTATGCGCAACGTGATCCTTTAGTTGAGTATCGCCGTGAAGGTTTTGAGATGTTCCAGTCTCTTTTAGTTAAGATTGACTATAATTTGGCCCGAAGGATTTTTAAAATCGAGTTGCGTGGATCGCAGCCTCAGGCTCCGCGGCGGATTACCGAGACCAGAGAGAGAATGACGGCTTATGATGCGGTTAAGCCAGAAGCAACCATTCTTCAGCCCCAGGCGACAATTTCCGGGATCAAGACTCCGGGCAGGAATGACCCTTGTCCTTGCGGATCGGGAAAGAAATATAAAAAGTGTTGTTATCCCAAGTATGGATGAAACTTTCTCATGGGGAAAACTAAGCCTAAAAAAATTAACTATTTTGGCGTGAATATTGGTAAATGGCCGAGGACAGAGAAGCACAGAATGATCTATTTTAGAGCGATCAAAGAACTCGGTTGCCAATGGGTGAGAATCGAATTTGATTTTTCCTCTCCGGTTGAGCTTAAATTAGCCAGCCCATTTTTAAAAGAATTACGAAGAGAAGGGGTGAATATTTTGGGGCTTTTGGGATACAGCGTACCAGGAAGTTTAAAAAATTTGTTTGCGCCTGGTTTGTCGCGTCGGCCGATTGGCGAACAATTGGCAGATTTTGTTAAATTTGCCAAAGAACAAATTAAAGGTTTTAAGAAATATATTAACCATTGGGAGATTTTAAACGAGATTAACACCAAAAGATTCTGGATAGAGGATCCAGATCCTCAAGAGTATGCCTTTTTTCTTAAAGAAGCGAGTCGGGAAATTAAAAAAATTGATCCTAAGGCTAAGATCGCCGCGGCTGCCATCTGCAGCGATGATCGCAGCAAAATCGTTCCTTTTCAAAGGCTAGGCTTTTATCGGGAAATGGCTAAACATCTTGGCGACGGTGACTTTGAGATCGCCAGCTTTCACCCCTATTTGATAGATTGCTACTTTTCTTTTCAGGCAAAAGAATTCTACTATCAGGAATTTAAAAAGAGATTACGGAGGATTGAGGAACTTGTTGCCAAAGATAAACAGCTTTGGATCACTGAGTATGGGATTAGCCCCAGATGGGTTAGAATTTCTCAGCCAGAAATCGCCTGGGTTTATTTCCAGGCTCTTAAACACTGCCAGCAGAGGAAAATCCCCTTTTTCATTTGGCAGCTTTGTGACTTTGATGAGCCAGAGCACGAGCTGCTATCTCCGGAAAGACATTTCGGGTTACTAGACGAGAATTTAAAGGAAAAACCGGTCTTGCAAGAATTGGTAAAATTAATCGAAAGAGATTAGAGAAATGCAGAGGGGATCGGGATTGAAAATTATTTTTGCTCTGGCCTTAGTAATACTTCTGGCAGTAGTTCTTTTCTTTATGAAGAGCGAATCAACTAGTTCTTCTGGGAAACAAGTAATTGGAGGGCAAACAGATGAGCATGGATGCTTAGGAGCAGCTGGTTATGGTTGGGATGGAGAGATCGGTGTCTGTTTGAGATCTTGGGAAATGGAAGATGAGGCAACTAGAAGGGCGGCAAAATTAGCCGTGGAATATTTAGGCCAAGGTAATGGATTGACTGTTGTGATGGTAGAGCCCCTAGCTTGCCCTGAATGTTTTAAAGTCAAACTAGAAAGAGGGGCGTCAAGCAATAAAGAGCAGTTGGAAGTTTTTATTAAAGATGGTGCGGTAAGCAACTGATTTTCCTTTCTGATCTTATTTCCCCGCCTGGTGTATCATATTAATACCAAGATGGAAGAGGTTGATGAAAAACAACGATTGATTAGAGTTGTGATTTTTTTGGGAATTGTCGGAGTCGCTGGTTATTTTCTTTATTCTGCCTCAACTCGTCAGCAGGATGCCCAATCAAACGTTTTAGGAGAAGAAGTCCTAGACTTGCCGGGAATCATTGAAGAGAAGGTTGTTCCCCTTCTGCCGGAAAAACTGAGAAATAAAATTGAAGAAGCAAAGGTTTCTGAGAAGATCGAAACAGAAAAACAAAAAATCGTTGAAAGCGAATTGGTAAAAGAAATCCAAACGGAAATCAATAAAATCACTGAGGAGATTCAGGGTTTTCCAGAAAAACAAAAAGAAGAGGCTAAAAAAGAGGTTATCCGTCAGGTCTGTAGCGAGTTATTAAAAGAGGAGGGAGAATGATTGATTTAGGAACGGTTGTTGAATTGAAAGGAGAATTAAGCGGTATAGAAAAGAAACTTAATCTAGAGGAGAAGAAGAGGCGAGTTGAAGAACTTAAGACTCAATCTGGAGCTAATGATTTTTGGCAAGATCAGCAAAAAGCAAGCTTAATGATGGCAGAAATGGCTGATTTGGAAAGGGAGATTAAGAGCGTTACTGATCTTTCCCAAAGATTAGCTGCTTTGGAAGAAATGACTAATTTAGTTAAAGACGAAGATCAGCAATTCGGGAAAGAATTAGCGGATGAGCTTGAGAAGATAAGGGCAGAACTTAAGGGTTTAAAATTAAAGACATTTCTTTCTGGGAAGTATGATCGCGCTGACGCCATTCTTTCTATTCATGCTGGTCAGGGAGGAACAGAAGCTATGGATTGGTCAGCGATGTTGCAACGCATGTATCAAAAATATATCGAGAAGAGAGGTTGGCGAACGGAAATGGTAGATATTGCCCCAGGAGAAGAAGCAGGGATAAAAAGCGTGACCCTGAGAGTTTACGGTTCTTATGCCTATGGTTATTTAAAAAAAGAAGCAGGGATTCATCGTCTAGTTAGGCAATCTCCCTTTAATGCCGATAATCTCAGGCAAACCTCTTTTGCCAAATTGGAAGTTTTACCTATTATTGATGATGATGTGGATATTGTCATTAAACCAGAAGAGATTGAATTTGCTACTTACCGGGCTGGCGGTCACGGAGGCCAGAATGTTAATAAAGTAGAGACAGCGGTTAGAATCAAGCATAAACCGACCGGGATTGTTGTTTGTTGTCAAAGCCAGCGCTATCAGGATAATAATCGTAAGATTGCCCTCCAGGTGCTTAAGTCAAAGCTTTGGGATATTGAGCAGGAAAAGCGCAGGCAGGAAGAGGAAAAACTTAAGGGCAAGAATCCTTTGCCGAGTTGGGGTCGACAGATCAGATCTTATGTTCTTCACCCCTACAAAATGGTTAAAGACTTAAGAACTGATTATGAAACAGGTAATGCCTTTGGAGTTTTAGACGGAGATCTGGAAGAATTCATCGAGGCAGAATTAAAATTAGTGGATTAAGGGTAGAGAAGTAGACTTTTCTTGTGCTAATATTTAACTTAAGAAAGGAGCCAGAAATGGAAATTACTGAAAATATTTCTGAGCAAAATGCCCAAGATTCAAATTTAGTTAAGCCTTTAGTAAAAGAGGCAAAGCCCTTGCCTAAAAACCTGCTTCTTGGCCTCGCCGTTTTAATTATTGTCATGGGAGTGATTACTGGTTACGCTTTTACCGGAGGTAAGGCAGAGGAAGGACGAAAAGCCATTACTAAAACCGAAGCTGCTCCGGAAGCGGGAGACGCAGTGGAGGTAGGCAAAGCCT
>CAZMUE010000024.1:0-8423 GCA_964569725.1 uncultured Gammaproteobacteria bacterium | reverse complement strand
GCGAATGTAACTTGCTTCTGGGGCCATCATGGACATTCTTGCTAGGCGTCCTAATTCTTTTTCCGCTTTTTCTCTGACTTCTGCTGGCATCTTCGCTTTTCTAATTTTTTCCTTAAGCTCTTTTATCTCAGAGGCTGATTCGCCAGCACCAACCCCTAAATTACGCAATTCTTTTTCAATTTCTTTTTTTCTTTCCTCAAGAATGGCCTTTTTCATGTTTTTCTCAAAGCGAGCTTGAGTTTTCCCCTCAATACTTCTTTCCAATTGCAACACTTTCATTTCGTGAAGCAGATGCCTGGTAGCGGTTTCTAAACGAGAACGCAAAGAAGGGTCTTCAAGAATCTTTTGTTTTTCAGCTAAAGGTATTTCCAAAGAAAAAGAAACCTGATCAACCAACTCATAAGCATTAATGCCTGCCTCAGCCCGCATCAAAGAATAAAAATCCATCTGTTTGCCTAAACCAACTGCTTTTTTCAGTTCTCTTAGGAGATAGTTAGCCAAGATCTTCATCTTTTCGCTCTGCTCAATTTGCTCTTCAAAACCAGTCACTCTTGCTTTCAGAAAAGGCTCTGTCTGTATTGGCTCCGCTATTCTGACTCTTTTAATGCCACGGATAACCGCATGAATGGTTCCGTCGGTTTGAATGACATGCTCAATCCTGGCTAAAACACCGACATGAAAGATTTCTTCAAAATTAGGGTTGTCATGGCGACTATTTTTTTGGGCAGCCACGACGATAAGCTTATTTGTCTTCATTGCCTCTAAAAGGGCCGTGGTTGACTGGGGCCTCCCGAAGATAAGAGTCATTTCTGTGCCTGGAAAAGGCACCAGATTGCGTAAAGGAACGATAGGAAAAGTATCAATTGTTTCTGTCATTCTTTAGCAGTCTAACATACCATTTGCTAAGTGTCAAGCCTTTTTAGCTTCAGTCCTGATATAATCAAACCATGAATGTTCTCATCCATTATAGCGAAATTGGCCTTAAGGGCAAAAATAGGCCTGATTTTGAACGTAAATTGCTTAGCAATATTAAGCAAAGTTTTTCTCCTGGTCAAGTGGCAATTAAAAGACTCTTTGGCCGTTTCCTTCTGACCACTGACCTCAGCCTGAAGACAATCAAACCTGTCTTGGAAAAAGTCTTTGGCCTGGCTTCTTTTTCCCCTTGCCTTGAGATTAAGCCCGACCTTAAAGAAATCAAAAGAAAAACAGACCAACTTTTAAAAGAAAGTCGCTTCGGGAGCTTTGCTATTAGAGCCAAGACTACGGCGAATTTTCCTCTTAAGGGCTCTTTTTTGGAAAAAGAAATTGGCCAGTACGTTAAAGATAAATACCAAAAAAAAGTTAGTCTTGATCACCCCGAACTCACTGTTTTTCTTGAGGGCGTTGATCAAAACCAAGGCTTTGTTTACCTTAATCGCTATCTCGGTTCAGGCGGCCTACCAGTTGGCATTTCTGGCAAAAGCATCAGCCTTATCTCCGGCGGCATTGATTCACCAGTGGCCAGTTATTTAATTAACTCTAGAGGCATGGAAAATGTTTTCGTCCATTGCCATAGTTATCCGCAAACCTCTTTTGCCTCTATTGAAAAGGTTAAAAAACTCTGCCAAATTCTTCGCCAATACCAAACCAGAACCGTTCTTTACCTTGTCCCTATCTTAGAAATGCAGAAAATCATTTTTAGCAAGGCCGATCCTCGTTTTTTGGTTTTACTCTACCGTCGCCTCATGCTTAGGATTGCCGAAGGGATTGCTGCCAGAGAAAAAGCCGAGGCCATTATCACTGGTGACAGCTTAGGCCAAGTGGCTAGCCAAACTGTGGCTAATCTCACCATCCAATCAGAAGCGATCAAGCTACCAATCTTCAGGCCCTTGATTGCTTTTTCAAAAGAGGAAATAATTAGAGTTAGCCAAAAGATAAAGACCTATGATATTTCAATTCTTGCCCATGATGATTGTTGTCAGCTCTTTGTCCCTAAGAATCCCAAGACAAAAGCCAGAATTGAAGATGTTTTGGCAATGGAAAAACAGTTACCTCTTGTAAAAATGATCAAGGAGTCGTTAGACAAAACAGAAATTATTGATTTATCATTAAAAAGAAAAAAATGAAATTCGGAAGAGTCGCTCTGGTGGGCAGACCAAACGCGGGCAAATCAACTCTGATTAATAATCTTATCGGCACTAAAGTCAGCATTGCCACTCCCAAGCCCCAAACCACCCGAAAAATCATCCAAGCCATTTATGCAGACAAACAGGGCAAAATCGTCTTTATTGATACTCCAGGAATCTTTGGCAAAGTCCAAGACCAAATCGGTAAAAGGATTAACCTTTTACCCCAAACTGCTCTCGCCGAAACAGATGTCGTTGTCTATCTTATCGACCGTTCGCGAGAAAGAGGTCATGAAGAAAATAAAATTCTCGGTCTGGTCAGAAAAATTAATAGGCCTAAAATTTTGGTTATTAATAAAACCGATCTTAAGAACCCTAACTACATCCATCAATATAAATTTTTAGAAGACGAGTTTGATGCTGTTATAGAAATTTCTGCCTTGAAAAAACAGCATTTAAAGACCCTGATCGAGAAAATTTTTTCTTTTCTCCCAGAAAAAGGGGTTCCTCCAGAAGTCAAGGCAGCAGAGACACCGCTCCTAAACCTTTCTCCTGAAGAATTTGTAGCCGAGATCATCAGAGAAAAAGCCTTTTACAATCTCCGGCAAGAAATCCCCTATTCTGTTGGCGTTAGCGTTGAATTGATTGAAGACCGAGAAGATCTTTTTTACATTAAGGCAAAAATCTTAACCACTCAAAAAAGATATCAAGGAATGATTGTTGGCCATAGTGGTAAAAAGATCAAAAAAATCGGCACTGAGGCCAGAAAAGAAATTGAGGCGCTCGTCAATAAAAAAGTTTACCTTGATCTTGAAGTCAAAACCGACCCTCGCTGGCCAGAACGCCTCGCTTAACCACTCTTTTTTTAAATGAAGTGAAGAATTCTGTAGTCCTCTTCTGATAAATCTCTCTGTCGGCTTAGATCATGGAGTCGTAACGCCAAAGGTGAAGCAGGTTTTCCAGGTTGCGATGGATTTCCAGAATTACAGAAACCACAATTAGAATTCCGGTTCCACCCAAGGCAAGATTTGCTACTCCCGTAATCTTTTGGCTTAAGTTGGGCAAAATCGCAATCAAAGCTAAAAAGGCACCGCCGATCAAGGCAATCCTATTAAGGTAGTACTGTAATCTCTCAATGGTTGACTTACCCGGCCTGATTCCTGGGATAAAGGCTCCTGATTTACGTAAGTCATCGGCAACCTCTTCGGGCTTGAAAACCACTGAAGCATAAAAATAGGCAAAAAGAAGCACCATTAGGAAATTAAGAATCATGGTGGTAATCCTATCTGGCTGCAGCCAAAGGTTTATCTTCTGAAAGATCATAGCAATCTGCTGATTAGGAACTTGAGATAAAAACCTCGCCGCCATAGAAGGAATTAAAACAAAAGCTAAGGCAAAAATGATCGGCATTACCCCAGCCATATTTACCTTTAGGGGTAGGTAGGTTTTTTGTTGATGGCCTCCTCTAGTCTGTCTTGAATAATGAATAGGAATCCTAAAAATCGCCTCCTCCACCAAAACAATTCCGGCCACTAAGACAATGGCCATAGCGGCGAAGATAAGGAATTCAAAGATTTTGCTTTGATCAATAATGGCCACGCTCCTCGCCAGAGCTACGGGATAATTAGCAACGATCCCACCAAAAATGAGAACCGATATTCCGTTGCCAATACCATATTGGTTAACTAACTCTCCCAGGAAAATGAGGATAATCGTCCCGCAAGTCATGGTAAAAACCATAGCTAAAATAGCTAAAGGGCTCATCTCCGTAATAATCCCTTGAGACTTGAGCAGAGTATACATTCCCAAAGACTGTAGCAATCCCAAAGGAACAGTTAACATCCTTGTGTACTGATTCATTTTGGCCCGACCATAACGACCTTCTTTGGAAATTTCCTCAAGCTTAGGAAAAACTAGACCCAAAAGCTGAATCATCACCGAAGCGTTAATGTAAGGATTCAGGCCTAAGGCCACTATAGAAAAATTGGCCAAAGTTCCTCCTGAAAAAATATCCAAAAGGGTCAATAGTTGATTGCCAGCGAAAAATTGTTTTAAAGAGGTTAGGTCTACTCCCGGAACCGGGATATGAGCGAGAAAACGAAATCCGAAAAGAATCCCTAGGGTAAAGAGAATTTTAATTCTAATCGGTTTAATCTTAAAAGAAGAAGCATAAATCGACAAAGCTCGCCAAATTTCTTTCATTGCCTATTTTTGTTTTTGCCTCGCCAGACCGGGATTCTTTTAAACCAAGTTTTTTTAGTTTTTGTACCGCTAAAGGTTAGACCCACCTTCCCTCTGGCTTTTTTTCCCTTGGCCCCCCTGCCAACAGTGTGCCCACCCTTTCCAGAACCATAGCCGCGACCGATTCTTTTTTTCGGCTTAGCATTAATTTTGGTTAAATTATGAAGTTCGAGTTTCATGTCTTAATTTTTTTCAAGGCCTCAAAGGCAGCCCAAGCATTAACCGATTTATTCTTTGATCCCAAAATCTTAGCCACTAAATCTTCTATTCCCGCCGCCTCTGCCACTGACCGTACTGCTCCACCCACGATCAAACCAGTGCCCTCCTTGGCTGGCTTTAAAAGAATTCGCGCTGCTTTCTTCTTATGTTCAATCGGGTGAACGATGGTCTTTTTCTTCATTGCCACCTTAATCATTTTTTTCTTGGCTGTTCTCACTGCTTTATTAATGGCATCAATAACACTTTTTGCTTTGCCAAGAGCCAATCCCACCTGACCCCCACCGTCACCAACTGCCACTAAGGCAGTAAAAGCAATGGTGTTACCACCCTTAACCTTCTTAGAGACTCTTTTAATCTGGATCACTTTCTCAATCAAATTTTCTTCTGTGACTCGGTTATAAGTATCGTTCTTTTGATTCATAGTTTCGGTCTTAATTTTTTATTTTAAAAATCTAAGCCACCAGCCCTAGCCCCTTCGGCCACCGCCTTAATTCTACCATGGTATCGATAAGGGCCACGGTCAAAAACAACCTTGGCGACCCCCTTTTTCTTCGCTCTCTCTGCTAATAATTTTCCTGTCTCGAGGGCCAGTTTCGTTTTATCTAAATCTTTTAACTTCTTTAGGAGCTCTTTACTGTTAGCCGCGGCGATGGTTTCGTTTTTTATATCATCAATTAGTTGCAACCAAATGTATCGGTCAGACTTGAAAACCGAAAGCCTGAAATTTCTCTCGCTCTTTTGAAGCCTTTTTCTAATCCGCTTACTCTTAAGTTGTTTTTTCATCTTCTTACTCTTGATCGTCATTTTAAGCAGCTCCTTCTGCCCCCTTAGCTATTTTGCCTGGCTTTAGTTTAATGATTTCTCCGAAATAGCGAATTCCTTTCCCTTTATAGGGATCAGGCGACTGAATTTTCTTAATCTTGTCTGCTAATTGACCAACTAAGGCTTTATCTGGCCCAGAAACGGTAATAACATTCTCTGCGACATCAAAAGTGATTCCTGAGGGCGCCTTGACTTTTACCGGATGAGAGTAACGTAACTTCAAAACCAAGTCTTCTCCCTCTTTTTTAGCGCCGTAGCCAGTCCCCACGATCTCTAATTTTTTCTGCCAACCCTCAGTAACTCCGGTAATCATATTAACCAGATGGGCTCGGGTGCTCCCGTGAGAAGCCTTGGCCTGCTTCTCTTCCCCCAAACGGTCAACTATCAACTCGTTATTTCTTTTTTCTACTTTTATCTTAAGGGGAATGGTTAAGCTCAACTCTCCCTTAGGCCCCCTAACAGTAACCCGCCTCTCCTGAGAGTCAATTTCAATGCTAACGCTTTCCAAAATCTTAACTGGTTGTTTTCCTATTCTAGACATTTAAAACACCTCGCAAATAACTTCTCCGCCAATCTTTAATTTACGAGCTTCATTATCAGTCATTAATCCCTTCGAGGTAGAAACAATATACATTCCTTTGCCACCTAAAGAATAGGGCAGACTATCGACCTTAACGTAGAATTTCCTCCCCGGCCGAGAAACGCGCCTAATCTTTCTAATCGCCGGTGTTTTGCCAAAATACTTGAGACGGATAACAATCTTTTTTTCTGCTGCTTCTTTACCTTTAACATCAATCTCTCCCAGAAATCCTTTTTCCGCAATTAACTTCACCAATCTTTCGCTGGCCAGAGAATAGGGAAGGAAAACCTCCTTTTTCGCTGCCATGTAGCCATTCCTAATGATCGTCAAAACGTTAGCTGTGGTATCCATTACCAACTCGCCCTCCTAATACCAGGCAAAATCCCTTTGCTGGCTGATTTTTTAAAGCACAAACGGCAAAGGCCGAAAAAACGAATATAACCCCTGGGCCGCCCGCATAATCGACAACGGTTGCGATACCGAGTCTGCCATTTTAATTTTTTTCCTTCCCTAACAATTTTCGATGTCTTTGCCATTTATTTCTCCTTGATTACTTAGCAAATGGTAGTCCCAAGCTTGCTAATAAAATTTTTGCTTTCTCTTTGTCTTTGGTATTAGTAACAATAGTAATCTGTAAACCAAAAATTTTCTTGATTTTATTAACGTCAACTTCTGGAAAAACCGTGCTGTCGGTCAAACCAATATTAAAATTCCCGGCTCCGTCAAAACTTTTTTCCGGAAGACCACGGAAATCTCTCAGCCGAGGCAGTACTAGGACAAAAAATCTTTCCAGAAAATCGTACATTCTCTTTCCCCTTAGGGTTACTTTTAAACCAGCCGGGTCTCCTTGTCTTAATTTAAAACTGGAAATTGATTTCTTGGCGGAACAAACCAAGGGCTTTTGCCCAGTGATCGCCAAAATAATAAGACTGGCCTCATCGACAATCTCTCGATTGTCCTTAGCTTCACCTAATTTAACGCTTATAATTGTCTTCTCAACTCTAGGCAAGGCTAAAGAGTTGTTAATCTTCAGCGCCTCTTTTAATTGTGTTTCTACCTTAGTTTTATAGTCTTTAAACAGGCTCATTTCTTTACTCCCTTGATATCAACCTCAATAATCCTCCTGCACTTTCGGCAGATTCTTTGCTTATTCTTGGCCTTGTCGAGCTGATAACCAATTCTAGCTTTTTTCCCGCAACCAGGGCAGATCAATGCCAATTTAGAGATAGCAAAAGGCCTTTCTCTTTCCACAATCCCTCCGCTTTTCTCTCTACCAGTCGGTTTCAGATGCCTCTTGAATAGATTTAGGCCCTCGACTACAGCCTTGCCTTCTTTAGCTAACATTTTCTTGATTTTGGCCTGACGCCCCTTGTCTTTACCCTGCAAGACCTCTACCAAATCTCCTTTTTTTAATTTAATTATTTTCCTCACCTTGCTTCTCCTTAAACTAACTCCTTAGCCATCGAGGCAATTTTATTAAAGCCCGCTTCTTTGACCTCTCTAGCAATCGGCCCCAAAACCCTCGTTCCTCTCGGACTGCCCTGAGCATCAATCACCACCACAGCATTATCGTCAAAACGAATATAAGAACCATCTTCTCGACGCCTCCCCTTTTTCGTTCTCACGATAACTGCCCTCACTTTTTCGCCTTTCTTAACTATTCCTGTTGGAATTGCTTCGTAAACCGAAGCCATCACCACTTCCCCCAAAGTACACCAATAGCGTTTAAAGCCGCCATAAAGCCTAATAACTCTTAATTTTTTGGCCCCGGTATTATCCGCTGCCTTAACCATCGTCCTTAACTGGATCATTTCTTTTCTCCTTGGCGGATCTTTACTATTTCAAACCTCTTCGTTTTGCTCAGGGGTCTAGTTTCCGCAACCTCCACCCAATCTCCCTCTCTCGCTCCCAAGCTATTATTCGCATAAAGCTTTTTTCTAATCTTAATTGTCTTGAGATAAAGAGGATGGCGAGTAACTCTTTCTATTAAAATTACTGCTGTTTTAAGCATTTTTACAGAAACAACTCTGCCACTAAAAACCTTTTTTTTCTTTTCCTGCTTAACCATGATTCTTCACTTCTGGTTTTACTGCTAAACCAGCCTCCTCCAATAATTGTTTTTCTTTAATAATGGTAAGTATTATAGCAATCTCATCCTTTAATTGGTTAATCTGGCGATAATTCTTAAGCTGCCCCTGAGACAGTTTTATCTTCACCCCTAAGAGATCCTTCCTTTTGGTCGCCAGTTTTTTCTCAAGCTCGGCTACTTTTAATTGCCTTAGCTCGGTTTTTTCTTTTTTCTTCATGCCGTTCTCTTGCTCACAAACTTTGCCTTAAAGGGTAATCTTATCGCTGCCAACCTAAAAGCCTCTCTGGCCATTTCCTCAGAAATACCACTGATCTCAAAAATCACTTTCCCTGGTTTAATCACAGCCACATAGCCCGCTGGTTCGCCC
>CAZMUE010000023.1:0-8464 GCA_964569725.1 uncultured Gammaproteobacteria bacterium | reverse complement strand
TTTTTGAGAAAAGAGAATTGGAAAATTTCCGCCGCCTGGGAGCTTTCCTGCAAGGACACGTTTATGCTGGGGTTCCGGGAGTTGAATTATCAACTGGTTCATTGGGGCAGGGTCTTTCTGTGGCCTGTGGGATGAGTTTGGCAGCGAAACTGGATAAAAAAGACTGGCAGGTTTTTTGTCTTATGAGCGACGCCGAACAACAAGAGGGTCAAGTTTGGGAAGCAGTTGCCTTTGCTGGAAAGCATAAACTTGATAATTTGATTGCTATCATTGACCAAAACGGAATCCAGATTGATGCTTTTGTTAAAGATATTGCCCTAGGGAATTTAGGTGAAAGATATCGAAGTTTCAGCTGGCAGGTCTTTGAGGTCGACGGCCACGATCTGAGCCAATTAAAAGAAGTTTTCCAAAAAGCAAAAATGATTAGAGGATCACCTAAATTAATTTTGGCGCGAACAACAGCTGGCAAGGGCGTCAGTTTTATGGAAAATGATTTCAATTGGCATAGCGGAGAATTAACAGATGAAGTTTATAAAAAAGCCCTGGAGGAATTGACTCATGGATCTTAGGTCAACTCGCGATGGTTTTGGTAAGGCGCTTTTGGAGTTAGGCAAAAATCTAAAAGTGGTTGTTTTGAGCGCTGATCTTTCGAGTTCTACTAGAGCGGAGGAATTCGCCAAAGCTTATCCGGAGAGATTTTTAAACCTTGGGGTGGCGGAACAGAATTTAATTGGGGTTAGCGCCGGGCTAGCCCTTTCGGGGAAGATTGTTTTCGCCACTTCTTTTGCTTGTTTTTCCCCGAGCTTAAATTGGGCACAGATTAGGCAAAGCGTTTGCTACGGTCAGGTCAATGTGAAAATAATTGGTTCCCACGGAGGTTTGGCTACGGGCCCTGACGGAGCAATTCATCAGGCTTTAGAGGATATAGCTCTAATGAGGGTTCTGCCAAAAATAACCATAGTCGAACCCATTGATTATCAGCAAGCCTATCAAGCGACTTTGAAAATTGCCGACATTGAGGGACCAGCCTATTTACGGTTACACCGACCCAAAACTTCTCCAGTACTTTTAGAAATTCCTTTTGAAATTGGCCAGGCTCAGGTTATTCAGGAAGGAAAGAAGAAGACTTTAATTGGTTCTGGACCGATTTTAGCTCATTTTGTTAGTAGTTTTTCCGAGAGAACTAAAGGTTGGGAGATTATTAATTGTCATACCATCAAGCCTTTGGATAAAAAGACGATTATTAATTCAGTTAAGAAGACCGGGGAGGCAATGACCTTGGAGGATCATCAGACTATTGGCGGCCTGGGGAGCGCCATTAGTGAGGTTTTGGCAGAAGAAGGATTGAATGTAAAACTTCGGAGACTAGGAGTGGAGGACTCCTTTGGTGAATCGGCGAGGGATCATTTGGAGTTGTGGGAAAAGTATATCTTTTCTAAACTAATTTGAGGCTTGGTAAACAATCTCTCCATTTTCCTTATCAGTGATTCTCAGGGTTACGAAAGGCATATGACATGTGTCGCATCTTATTTGAGGCTCACTTGAGCGAGCTATTTGTAAGACGTCGCCAGGGTTTGTTCCTGACAGATTTTTGACACGCGTAACTCTGAAGTTTTCTCCGCAAGAATGAGTGAAGCTAACAGCCCATTCTCTTGTTGGCATAGGTGGTTTATTCTATTATTTTTAATCACTCTAGTCAATCATCGCCAAGACTTCTAAGATTCATTTTTCTGTGTTAAACTAATTTTTAATGTTAAACCTAAAAGATACTCTTGGACAAACTCTTCTCTTCGCTTTTAACATTGATGATTTTGTTGTTTTTAAAGCGGTAGCCGAAACTTTAAGAGAACTAAATAAACCAGCGATTCTTCATGTTTCTGAGGGGCAAGCCGATTTCTGGGGAATGGAGAGATTCGCAGCTTTGGTAAAACTAGAAAAAGAAAGAGGCCTTCCAGTTTTTCTTGGTCTTGATCATGGCAAGAGTTTAGAAAGTGTTGAGAGGGCAATTTCCTTGGGTTTTGATATTGTTCATTTTGACGGTTCTAGCCTAAGCTTGGAAGAGAATATTAACCTTTCTAGGCAGGCGGTACAGAAGGCTCATGACAAAGGAATTTTGATTGAACTCGAGCCTCAGGAACAAAATACTTCTCCAGAAATAGCGGCGAGATTTAATCAAGAGACGGGGGCAGACCTACTAGCTGTTTTTGTCGGCAATCGTCACGGTTTTGATCCCGAGACCGCAGAAAAACTTGATCTAAATGTTTTAAGCCAGATCAAAGAAGCAGTTGGAGACACGCTTTTGACCCTTCATGGTGGCTCTGGAGTTCCCGATAATGATTTGACAGAGGTGATTAAGAGGAAGCTGATCGCTAAAGTGAACATCAATAGCGAAATGCGTCAAGTTTATAAAAAAACTCTTTTGGGAACCCTGCCTTGTTTTACTGGGGACCAGATGTATAAGCTTTTTGAGTCGATGCAGGCTGTTTTGGGGCAGGTAGTAAGACGTTTTATAGAAACGATCGAAGAGGATTCTGGGCTTCCGGAGTATTGACGATGGCAAATTTTATTTACGATGTTATTTCTGTCGGTTCAGCCACTTTTGATGTTTTCTTAAGATCAAAGGACTTTAAACTTTTAAAGAGTAAGCAATTTACTACGGGGGTTGGGATTTGTCAGGCTTATGGTTCTAAGGTTGAAGTTGAAGAGATGTTTCTTTCTTCTGGGGGGGGCGGCACCAACACGGCAGTAGGTTTTTCTAGACTGGGATTAAAAACAGCGGTAGTTTCCCGCCTCGGCGATGACTTTTTCGGTCAAATGGTCGTGGAAGAGCTGAAAAAAGAAGGAGTGGACATCTCCTTATTAATTCAAAAAAATGGGGAATTGACTGATTATAGCAGTATTCTTTTGGGAGCAGATGGCGGGAGAACAATCTTTGTTTATCGAGGCGAAGCTAGATTGGAAATTAGAGAAATTGATTTTGGTAAGCTTCGGGCGAAATGGATTTATTTAGCTTCTCTTGAGGGGAATCTAAAGATTGTGGAGAAAATTACGAAGATCAAAAAAGAATTCGCAGGCGTTGCCTTTAACCCTGGTTCGCGAGAATTAAAGCAAAAAGGCGCCTTAAAATCGCTTCTAAAATTCATTGATGTTTTAATTTGGAACAGAGAAGAGGCAGAGCAATTTTTAGGATTTTCTTTAGAAGGAAGAGGTTTTTGGTTGAGGGCGAGTGGATTAGGACCTAAGATTGTCGCTATCACTGACGGACATAGAGGAGCCTATCTTTTAACCGGTAAAGATGTTTTCTATTCACCAGCATTTCAAAGCAAGCCAATTGATGAAACTGGAGCCGGTGATGCTTTTGGGAGCGCTCTGGTTAGTGGTTTAATCAAGAGATGGCCTATTCTCAAGAGTTTTTCTTTAGCCATGGCTAACGGAGCCTCGGTCGTGGCTGAAATCGGAGCTAAGACCGCGCTTTTGACTTCTTCTCAGGCCGAACGAATGCTTAAGAGAGTTCCACCAATTCAGAAATTACCCTGCTGAAATGCTTGAAAAACAAATCTTGCCGAAAAATAAAAGGAAGAATTCTCAGCTAGAATTCATTTCTGATTTAGATAAAAACAAAAATAAAAAGAAAAGTCGCTTTTGGTTAGCGATCACTATTGCTTCTTCGATCGGTTTGGGGCTGCTTTTTTCCTTAATTGCTATTGCAAGGGAAACGAAGCTTAGACCCTTGCCCTCCCTGCCTAAGTTTTTTTCCCATCAGGGATTAGTAGAAGAGGGAGAATTTAAGCGGGGCCTTTCTAATGAGGAGATGATCGAAGAGCTAAACAAATTGATTTCCAGTAATTTTAAAGACAAGAAGGGAAATTGGGGGATTTACATTTACGATTTTAGGAACGATTTTTCCGTTGGCCTGAACGATGATTCGCAATTTGCAGCAGCTTCTTTGATCAAGCTTCCAGTCGTTTTTGCTTTTTACCAACAAGTCGAGGCGGGCAATTTTGAGCTTGGAGAAGAATATGTTTTGAAAGCCAGCGATAAAAGAAGCGGAGCGGGGATCCTTTTCGATAAACCGGCGGGAACAAAAGTAACCCTAGGAGAGATCGCCAGATTGGCTCTTTCCAACTCTGACAACACAGCCTTTAATGTTTTGAAAATAAAATTAGGTGAGGAAAAGATTGACGAGGCTATAGAGTTGCTATGGATGAAGCAAACTTCTTTAGCCAAAAATTTAACCTCTCCTAAAGACATCGGTCTTTTTTTCAAACAGCTTTACCGAGGCGAGCTTCTCAAACAAGAGTCGAGAGAGCTCATGATTGAGAGCCTGACAAAAACCGCTTTTGAAGATCGTATTTCTTTGGGAATTTCCGAGGAGGTTAGGGTAAGTCATAAGGTTGGCAACGAAACGAGGGTTTTCAGTGATGCCGGAATTGTTTTTTTACCAAATCGCCCCTTTGTCTTAGCGATTCTCAATGATGACATTGATCTTGAGGAGGCGAAAAAAGCAATTCCCAATTTCACCCGCCAGGTTTATCAGCTTTTTCAAACTGACAGTAGTTATTAGGCTGATTTCTTTTTAGAAAATACTCATTCTTAATTAAAGGACAACCTTGGCAAGGCAAAGTGTTGGTTGTTGCGCAAATCTTTCTCTTCACAACATTATCGGGCATGGGCCAAGCTTCATCGGCCTTACTATCAAGAAGATTATTGATGATTCTATTCCAGATTGGAGTGGCTCCGGTAACGCCAGAGGCGACATAGCTCATCGGTGAGTTATTATTATTTCCCACCCAGGCGGCGACCAAAAAGCTAGGAGTGTAACCGATAGCCCAATTGTCCTTTAAATTATTAGTGGTGCCAGTTTTGACGGCTACTTTTCTGCCAGGAATGTCTAGGAGGGAATGACTACCAAAGGCTAATTTCCTGGCTTCGTTATCACTTAGAATATCGTTAAGGATAAAACAGATTCCCGGATCAATGATTGGTTCTGGATTTTCTTCTTTTCGCTGGTAGATGATTTTCCCTTTTGCATCTTTTATTTCCAGGATAGGGTTTAAGGGAATTTTCTTTCCTAAGTTAGCTAGGACAGAATAGGCTTGGGCCAGGTCGATCATCTTTACTTCACCACCACCAAGAGTGAGGGAAAGGCCAAATCTTGAGGAATCCTCCCAAGTAGTGATCCCCATCTTTTTACCAGTTTCAATCATTCTTTCCACGCCGTAAGAGGCCAGAACTTTGACAGCAGGGACATTAAAAGATGAACCAAGAGCGGTTCTAAGGCTGACATTGCCGTGGAATTGACCGTCGTAATTGCGAGGCGAATAAGTTGGTTGACCAGGAGTCTGGAAAGAAATGGCAGTATCGGAGATGATCGTCGAAGCCATAAAGCCGATATCTAGAGCAGTAACATAATTAATTGGTTTAATGGCCGAGCCAGGTTGCCTGGGCCGAAGCGTGACATTAACGTTACCATCATTATCAAGATCGTAAAAATCCTTTGAGCCAACCATGGCCAAGATATCTCCTCTTTTTGGCGAGATGACAATGGTAGCGGCATTGTTGATGTTCAGGGAACTAATCTTTTTGGCTTCTTGGGAAACGACTTTTTCTGCCATTTCCTGAATTTCTAGATCTAAGCTAGTGGTGATTTCTAGACCGCCTTCTTCAATTATCTTTTGGCCATATTCTTGGGTTAGAAAATCTTTAACATAGAAAATAAAATGAGGAGCAAGATAAACGTTTTTTTGTAAAATAAATTTCAAAGGAGTTTTTACTGCCTGTTCCCAGTCTTTTGCTTCGATAAATTTTTCCTGAAGCATTTCGCCCAAGACTTGCTCTTGTCGTTTTTTAGCTAGTTCTGGATAAGGACCGAAAGGTGAGTAATGAGTTGGAGCTTTGGGTAACCCTGCTAGGAGGGCGGCTTCAGCTAGATTTAATTCCCTGACGTGCTTGTTAAAATATTTCTGACTGGCTTCTTCAACGCCATAGCTAGTGCCACCGTAAGGAATTTCGTTTAAATACATTTGCATGATTTCGTTTTTCGAAAAACGCGCTTCTACGAGGAGGGTTAGGATCACTTCTTTGATTTTTCTAGTGAAAGTTTTTTCCGAGGAGAGGAGAGCGTTTTTGACTAACTGTTGGGTAATGGTAGAGCCGCCGATAGGAGGATCTTCCAGATGAGTCAGGTTATGCTTGATGGCCCTTAAGATTCCCATCAAAGAGATTCCTTCGTGAGAATAGAATTCTTTATCTTCGATAGCAATGGTAGCTTGCACAAGATAGGGAGGGATTCCTTCTAAAGGAACGAGGGTACGATTTTCATCGCGATATATTTTGGCCAACAATTTTTGATTGCGATCGTAAATCTTGGTGGTGAGGAGCGGGGTTCTGGTTATTAACCTTTCTGGAGAGGGGAGGTTATCGAAAAAAGAATTAATTTTGATTGCTGCTAACGAGGCGAGGCTAATTATCAAAATGATAACGGGCAAGATGAGAAAAACCTTTCTTAACGCTATTCTGGGAGCGGGGATTAATTTTCTTGGTTTTCTGAAGAGGATAACTTTTTTAAAATGAATTCGTGGTCTTTTTAGTAAAGAAGTAATCCTTTCGATAATTTTAAAGAGGACAGTAATCAAGATGATTAATGAACGGGTTAAAAGATTAGCGATAAGAGTGGCAGTGAGAAAAAGATAAAAGAATGGTTTGCCAATTGAGACTAAAATTATTCTCGTTAGCGAAAGCAATAGATTTATACTTTTCCTCATTTACCAGAAATCAATTTGTTTAAAGAAAGTAAAAATAGAGGCAGGACATTTCTTGATTATAACAGAATTAAAACCCCTCTTTAAGAGGGTAGGCGATATTGATAGGTTTATCTGATGGGGGGCAGTCAAGGCAAAGAACGGTATTCAGGGGATCAGTGATAATCTGGTGTTCCTGATATTCAACATTGTTAGGATCTGTTGCTGGCAAACCTTCTTGGACAGGCCAATTAGTAGTTTTATCAATTAAAACTGTTTGTTTAAGAATTTCTTTTTCACGAGGAATGGCTCCTTCAATAAAATATTCATAGCGGCTTTGGCAGCCTTCGTCAGGGATAGCTTTTCCAGAAAGATTACAGATTTGAGTTCCGATAATTCCCTTGGGTCTGGTGGGCCATTCTTGGCTTTGGTCTTTAAGGATAAAACTCATGATTTTATTCCAGATAGGAGAAGCGCCGGTTATTCCCGAAGCGACATTGCTCATTGGAGTATTGTCATTATTACCGACCCAGACAGTGGTTACATAGCCTGGGGTGTAGCCAATCGTCCAATTGTCCCGCTTGTCATTAGTGGTTCCGGTTTTAACTGAAACCTCAGGATGGTTTTTAATGACAAGATAGGAGCTAGGCCCGAAGGCGGCGCTGCGAGCATTATTATCCAGAAGGATATGACTAATGAGGTAAGTTACTTCCATGGGTAAAACTCTTTTGCCAGGAATTTCTTTGAATTCCTCCAGAGTTTTACCATTAAGGTCAGTGATTTTTAAAATTCCGTTGATATCTTGTCGGATTCCCGCATTAGCGAAGACAGCAAAAGCAGTTGCCATGTCAGTCATTTTTACCTCACCGCCGCCAAGCGTCAAGGAGAGGCCGTAGCGAGACGGATCGGTGAAGGTAGTTATCCCCATGGCCGAGGCAGTGGCGATGAAACTTTCTAAACCGTTTACCGCCAACATTTTGACCGCGGGAACATTAAAAGAATTTCCCAGGGCAAATCTCAGTTGCACTGGACCATGGAAAAGGCCGTCATAATTTTCTGGACAATACGGTTTTTGGCCAGTCACTTGAAAACAAGTTGGAAGATCATTAAAAACTGTTGAGGGCGTGACTTTTTTGCTCAAAAGGCCAACGGCGTAATTAAGAGGTTTAATGGCAGAACCCGGTTGTCTCAGGGCGGTGGTAACGTTGAATTTGCCGTCAATATCTTCGGCAAAATAATCTTTAGAACCGACCATGGCGAGGATTTCTCCTGTTTTTGGTTTGATAACCAAGGCGGCTCCATTGCTGACCTTTTGTTTTTCTAGCTTGGCGACCTCACTGGCAATTGTTTGTTCAGCCATTTCCTGAATGCTCAGGTCTAGGGTGGTAATCACTTTTAAGCCTCCCTGGCTGACTATTTTCTCGCCGTATTTTTCTACGAGCTTCTCTTTAACATAGAAGACAAAGTGAGGAGCCTTAATTTTGTTACCAGGAAGAGCGAATTTGATTTTTTCCTCTCTGGCTTTTTCTGCCTCTTCTTTGGAAAGAAGACCTAATTGAGTCATCTGGTCTAACGTTAAGTGTTGCCTTCTAATTGCTTGATCTGGATGAGCAAAAGGGGAGAAGGCAGTTGGTGCTGCTGGCAATCCGGCGAGAAGGGCAGCCTCTGCCAGGGTAAGATCTTTGGCAGATTTGTTGAAATAGCTTCTGCTGGCTGCTTCAATG
>CAZMUE010000022.1:0-8721 GCA_964569725.1 uncultured Gammaproteobacteria bacterium | reverse complement strand
AGAAAATCCTTTTGCAAACCTTCATTGCCCCCTGGTCTTATTTAGCCTCTAGGGCTTATTATGATTTATATTGGTACAATTTTGTTGGTAAAAAAAGAGTCAGGGCATTTTTAAAAACAGACTGGGGACAACTTTTTAAATCCTATGATAAAGAATCTTAAGAAATTCGAAATTGAGGTTATTCTCGCTTTTGTCTTCGGTATGGTCATTAGCTCTTTGGTCGCCTTTTGGGGAGACTGGCGAGAAACGATTAACGAAATGCTTGCCTTCCGGTGGTGGTGGGCAATTCCAATCTTGCTGTTGACCTGTTTTAATTATTTCCTTCGCTTTGTTCGCTGGCATTTTCTCTTAACCAAAGCAGGATTTAAGAACAAAATCCATCCTAAAAAGAGCGGCTTGATTTTCCTCTCCGGTTTGCCCCTAACCCTAAGTCCTGGAAAAACCGGAGAAGTGCTTAAGGCCTATTTTCTAAAAAAAATCACGGGTGACCATTTGAGCCGAACTGTGCCGATTGTGGTTACCGAAAGATTAACTGATGGTTTAGGGGCGCTATTGCTACTTGCCTTTGGGCTTTCTTCCTATTCTCTAGGTATTTTCGCTTTTGCCTTTGCCGCGATTTCTTGCCTTGTTTTTATTTTCTTAATTTACCATGAGCCATTTTGGCAGTTAATTAAGAAATTGATTCCCAAGGTGCGGTGGCTGAGATCATTGAGTGGGAAACTGTTTGATTTTAGGGAGGTGCTCAAGAATTTGATTGGTTGGAAAAACCTTCTTTTGTCAACGCTTCTAGCTGCCGCTGCCTGGTTCTCTGAGGCTATCGGCCTATCAATTATCATTAATCAGGTTAGCGGCTTGGGCTGGGGGATTAATCTTTTGTCAAAATCAGTTTTTATTTTCTGTTTTGTCAGCATTCTCGGTTTTGTTTCTTTGTTGCCCGGTGGTCTAGGAGTAGCAGAAGGGGGGTTTGTGGGTTCAATGATTCTTCTCTTGGGGCTAGCTAGGCCTGAAGCGGCAGCAACCACTCTTCTT
Source organism: uncultured Gammaproteobacteria bacterium (assembly GCA_964569725.1). GTDB lineage: Bacteria > Patescibacteriota > Microgenomatia > UBA12405 > CAZMUE01 > CAZMUE01. Next base: position 7,692 of record CAZMUE010000022.1, on the reverse strand, counting down.
TTGCGACTTTTAACTCTTTGGTGGGGTGTGGCGATTGGCTTGGTTGCCTTCATCGCTATACTGAAATCATTTAAACGTCAATAAAGATTTTCTGCCAGGAGATTAAGATGAGCAAAAAGAAACTGATTTTTCTTTTGATCCTGGGGATTGTTTTGAGACTCTTGGTTTTGTGGCTTTTGCCTTCAAGCTTGGCGGATGACGCCATTGCCTACAAAGAAATTGCTCTTAATTTGGTCAGGGAGGAGAAATTTTACAATTCTGAAGGTTTGGCTTATAGACCACCGTTGCAGTCCTTTTTTATGGCCACGGCTTACAAAATTTTCGGTATCAATGATCTTTGGCCTAGTTTGATTCAAGTTTCTTTATCTGTTTTGACCGCCTTTTTAATCTTCAAGATTACCAATCAATATTCCAAAAAAGACGCTCCCTTGGCTTTTATTTTAACGGTTTTGTCCTTTGACTTGATTCTTTTTTCACCGCTTTTAATGGTTGAGACTCTTTTCCTGTTTTTGATAGTTTTTGGCTTTTGGCTAATTTTTTCAAAGAGAACTAATTTCCAGTTGGCCGGTTTTATTTGGGGGCTCAGCGTTTTGGCGAAACCAACCTTTTTACCGCTCTGGCTATGCTTAATGATTTGCCTGCTAAAAAAACAGGAGGCAAAGACTTCTTTGTGGGTTAAGGCCGTGTTTCTACTTTTGTTGCCTCCTCTTTTATGGTCAACAAGAAATTACCTGACTCTTAAGAAACCGGTTTTCGTTTCTACAAACGGTGGTTTGAATTTATATATTGGTAGCAATCCTTATTCTCTGGGTACTTATGATAAGGAGACAGAGAAAATTCTCTTTCTTTTTGAAGATAAATCAGAAACAGAAAAAAACAGTCTTTACCTTAAGGCCGCCAAAGACTTCATGGTTAACAACCCCTTAAGATTCTTGGCTAATCTTCTAAGAAAACCATTTTACCTTATGGCTACTTTTGGGGGTTCGGCTGAGGGGCTAGTAGTGAGAGCAATAAAAACTGGGGATCGGGGAGCAAGAAATCTCCTGAGAATAGCCTTTTCTTTTGGCCAGCTCATTAGTTATTGGTTAACTCTTGGCTTCGGCCTTTATTTTATGATTTTCAATTTTGGCAAGATCAGGAGGTCCAGGCTTTTGAGTTCGGTTCTATTCTTTGCTGTTGGCTATGTTCTATTATTATTACCGTTTTTCACTTTTCCTCGTTTTAGGATCCCCTTGCTTTTTCCCTTAATAGTTTTTGCCTCTTTAGGTATCAGGGATTTCTTGAAGAAGGGCAACCATCGGAAACTAGCGCTTTCTTTTAGTTTTCTGGTTTTGTTAACAATCAGAGATTGGTTTAAAATAGGAAAAGCAATGTTTGCCATACTAAAGAAAGTTTTTTTCTGGCAGCCAATTAACTCTGAAGTAGGGAGCTGGTTATATTTTTTCACCAATCCCTTTCTGTGGCTAGTTGTCTTTGGGTTGTTAATCTGGTTTTTATTCAAGAAAAAATACCAGTCCTTTTTCTCCTTGATTATCATCATCGCTCTTTCTTGGCCATTAGAGTTTCTTTTTAAAAGATTTTCTCCTTGGCAAAGGCCATTCTTAGAATTAGGCAAGACACCGCCTCCCTGGATTGTTGGCTATTCTAATGGTAGTTTTCTCTCTGGCCATGCCATGAGGTCAGCCATTGTCTTGTCCTTCCTTTTTGAACAGAACAGGAAGGCGTTTTGGTTTTTATTGCCTCTGCTTGGTTTAACCCTTTTGGGAAGAATCGTTTTTGGTCTCCATTATCCGATTGATATCCTGGCTGGCCTGGTGGTAGGATATCTTTCAGTAAAGGCGATTAAATATTCTGTTTTTAGAAAGAAAAAATGACGATTGACATTTTTACTGCTATTTATTGGGGTTTGATTATTTTTGGGCTAGGCGTTCTCTTCTTGCCCCTTTCCTTCAAGCTCTTCGAGAAATTTTGGGACAAGGGTTGGATTTTTAGCAAAATCATTGCCATCGTTACCGTTTCTTATCTGGCCTTTTTTTTGGCGAGGATCCACTTGTTGCCCTTTTTCAGAGAAACGGTTTCATTGATTTTGTTAGCTTTAATTGGTTTAAATCTTCTGTTGCAAAAAAAACAAGTCAAATTCGTAGCCTCTTTTGCAGAAATTAAAAATTGGCTGAAGAAAAATCGCTCAAAAATTATTTTTGAAGAAACTCTTTTTTTAGCTGCTTTGATTTTCTGGTCTTTAGTACGTGGTTTTGGGCCCGATATCCGAGGTTTGGAAAAGTTTATGGATTATGGTTTTGTCAACTCCATTCTTCGCTCAACTTGGTTTCCGCCGAAGGATATGTGGTTTAGCGGGGAGGGGATTAATTACTATTATTTCGGGCACCTCCAGGGAGCTGTTCTGACTAAGATTTCTGGCATAGACTCAGCGATTACTTACAACTTGATGATGGCGACGGTTTTCGCTTTTTCTTTGGCAGCGACCTTTTCTTTAGTTGCCAACCTTATTTTTCACACTAAGACAGAAAAAGAAGGAGGGGCCAAAACACCATTAAAATTTTTGATCGTCGGTGGTTTGGTCTCTGGATTTTTAATGGCCTTGGGGGGCAATCTCCACACTATTGTCTATGTTCTTAAGGATGGGGCTCAAAAATATTGGTATCCCGACGCTACTCGCTACATTGGTTATAATCCGCCCACAGATGACAAAACCATTCATGAATTTCCTGCCTATTCTTTTGTGGTGGCAGATCTTCATGGACACATGAATGATATTCCGACAGTCCTTCTCTTTATGGCTCTGCTCTTAATTTTTGGTTTAAAGCTAAGAGAAAAGAAGAAGACATTAGTTTCGGTTGCGGAGTTAATTCCCCTCGGCTTTCTTCTGGGAGTAATGTACATGACTAATTCCTGGGATTTCCCTATTTATGGAGTTCTTTTTGCCATCTTAACCCTGATAATTCTTGTCTTTGACACCAAGACAAAATGGTCTTTAAGACATTTATGGCTTTCCTTGAGAAAAACTTTTCTTTGGGGCCTTCTACTTCTCGGCCTTTCTATTCTCTTTGCCTTACCTTTTGCTATTTCTTTTAAACCCATGGGCGAGGGAGTTGCTTTGGTGAGGGGCCATTCGCCTTTTTATCAGCTTTTAGTTCTCTGGGGATTTTTTTGGTTGATGTCACTCGTTTTCGGAATTAGCCTTTCGTTTCTATTAAGAACCAAGAGTAAAATTAACATTCCCCAAAGCTTTATTCTGGCAGCCATTGTTTGGGCAACAATTTTGATCATTATTCCAGAAATCATTTACGTTAAGGACATCTATATTCCCGAACATCACCGTTCAAATACAATGTTCAAATTGGTTTATCAATCTTTTATGATGTACTGTTTGGTGGCAGGTTTCTCTTTAATTCAATTAAGAAAATTAAAAGTCGAAGGGTTTTTGAGTAAAGCGCTAAAATCAGCTTTCATGTTCTTGGCTATTCTGGGGTTTTCTAGTCAAATGATTTATCCTTATTTTTCCATCAAAGGATATTATGGCAGCCTAATGCCTAGTCGTTATCGAGGCTTGGATGGTTTGCAGTTCATGGCCTTGGAATACCCTTATGATTATGAGGCTGTTCTTTGGCTGAAGCAGAATATTAGCGGTCAGCCAGTGATTCTTGAGGCAGTTGGTGACAGCTACACTGATTATGAAAGAATTTCTATGGCTACTGGTTTGCCGACAGTGGAGGGCTGGTTGGTTCACGAATGGCTTTGGCGAGGCGGTTTTGAAGAGCCGGGGAAGAGAAGCGCGGAGGTACAGCAAATTTACGAAGCCAAAGACTTGACCCAGACAAGACTTCTTCTGAGCAAATACGGAGTAGAATACGTGATTGTTGGAGGAATGGAAAAAGAGAAATACCCGGATTTGCAAGAGCAGAAATTTTCTTCCTTGGGACAAGCGGTTTTTCAAAGCGGAGATTTGACCATCTACGCTATTAATGAGATTTAAAATGGATTTTCATCTTTTTTCCGAACAAGAAAAAGCCCAATACAATAGCCTTGTTAATCATCCTTTGCAAACGTGGCAGTGGGGAGAGTTCAAAGAACTGACTGGGCAAAAGCCGATAAGGGCAGGCCTTTTAAAAGGAAAAAAAATTGAGAAGGCTTTCCAGATTTTGTTTAAGCCCTTGCCGAAAATTCCTCTGACGATTGGTTATCTTCCCAAATCAGAGCTTCCTGATCAAAGGATGCTAGGCGTTTTTAAAAAAATTAGCCAGCAGCAAAAAGCAATTTTCATTAAGCTTGAGCCAGATGTTGTCTTGAGAAGGTGGTTAATCAAAAAGGGCAAGGTAGACAAGCAGTCTCTTCTGGAAAAGAAGATTGATCTGCAGGAGTTAGGGCTAAGGCCAGCCTTAAAATCTCTTTTTGACCCTTATTCTTTTGAGCTGGATTTGGCTAAAAGCGAAACCGAGTTAATGGAGAATATGCATCCAAAAACTCGCTACAACATTCGTTTGGCAGAAAAACAAGGTGTAGCGGTAAAAGAAGAGAGCAACGAGAAAGGGCTAAAGATTTTCATCGACCTTTTCCAAGAGACTCTTAAAAGACAGAAGTTTTACATGCATTCACCAGAGTATTTCAGAAAACTTTGGAGCATCCTGGGGAAAGACAAAATAGCAAGAATCTTTCTGGCAAGATATAAAAATGGGGTTTTGAATGCCTGGATGCTCTTTGTTTGGAAAGAGAGAATTTTTTATCCTTATGGCGCCTCTTCTTCAGAATATCGCAAACTAATGGCCTCCAATCTTATTTGTTGGGAGGCGATTAAATATGGAAAGAGAATTGGCTGTAAAAAATTTGATATGTGGGGGAGTTTGGGCCCTGATCCGGACGAGAAGCATCCCTGGTACGGTTTCCACCGCTTTAAATTGGGTTATGGCGCTGATTTGGTTCAATATGTTGGCAGCTGGGATTTAGTTAGGGACAAATTCTTTTACCAAAGCATCAATCTGGCTGATAACTTGCGTTGGAAGCTTCTTAGGCTGAAAAGACATTAAATTTCTAGAGGAATACAACTTATTTCCAGGCCTCACATAAGAGTTTATATTCGCAGAAATTGCAGGGGAAGGGAGTGCTTGGCCGAGGGGGGAAGGGCGATTTTTCAATTGTTTCAGCAGTCCTAATAATCTTCTCCCGGAATTCTTTAATTTCCTTTTTAGTTCTCCGGCTAGAAAGCTTAACTCCCTCTTGCAGGAAATAAAGGCTGAGAATGATTTTTTCTACTGGCCGATTGAATTTTAATTCGTTAAGACTGGTTGCGGTTAGGGCATAAAGAGTTAATTGATCGTTTCTGTCAACCGCTTTTTGGTCTGGGGCCCGGCCGCCGGTTTTATAATCAATAATCTCTATTTCTCCGTTTTTTAGATTATCAACGCGGTCAATGATGCCGCCGATTTTCAGATTAGGAGCTAGGCGAAAAGAAAAAGGTTGTTCTAGGGCCAGGATTTTAGGAGCCGGTTTGTTTTTGACCTCTCTTTGGTAAAAGCTTTTTAACATTTGTTCGGTTTCTGCTTTGGCTTGCTGTTGATGAGCTTTTGAGGAAAAGCCAATTGGTTGCCAATTGTCTTCAAAGGTTTGCAGAAGAGTTTCCACAGAAAGCTCTTTCTTGGCCGTAACCAGTTTTTGATAAAACTCTTTTAGAGTGCGGTGAACAATGTTGCCGATGGTCTGACTGCCCGAAGGTGGGGTAGGCAAACGCAAGAGATATTTGTATTTATACTGAAGAGGGCAAATATTAAAAGCATCTACTTGAGAAAAAGAAAGATAGGTAACGGGGAAAGAAAAATTGACCGGGATCTGTTTTTCTTCTTCTTTTTGCCAGGAGAGCAGAGAGAGCTGAATGTCGTCTAGGTTATTAATTTGAGTTTTTGAATTTTCAATTGTTTTTTCTCCTAGGGCTTCAAAGACAAAAGGGGAAAGCTTTTTTTGTTGTTTTGCTTCGCCATAAAATTTAGCTGCGGTAAAGTAGAGCAAGTCTTTGGCCCTGGTCATGGCAACATAAAAGAGTCGTCTTTCTTCTTGCTCGTGGGGATCCCCCTGAGGCAAGATCTCCTTAATAAGGGGCTGAGGAATTGGTAAGGGCTCTTTGCGATTGATGGTTGGAAATCTTTGGTTAACCAAATTGACCAAAAAGACAATGGGAAACTCTAGGCCCTTGGCAGAATGGACAGTGAGGATGTTAACGGCATTGTTCTGAGTCCAATCAGTTTCGCTTGCCAAGGGGCTTTCGCCTAATTCCAATCTCAAAGAAATCCAATCCAAGAGATGAAAGATGGAGTTATCTTCATTGTCGGTTTCAAAATTTTTTACCTTATCAAAAAATTTAGCCAGATTAAGGCTTTTCTGGTAATCAGCTTCGGTTTTGGGATCAAGGGCGGCTTTGATGAGGCCGCTTGTTTCTAGAAAACGATAAAGGATTTGACCACCAGTTTCTTTACTGATCAATTGAAGGTGATTATTAATAATCTCGAAAAGGTTTTTAATCTTTTGCTGAGGATTTTTCTCAGCCGCTTCAAAAAGAGAAAGACCCTCCTTTTTGGCAGCGCTCCTTAAGAAGACGAGATCTCGATTAGATATTTCCAGGGTAGGGATATTGGCAACTCTAAAAAAGGCAATGTCGTCTTGAGGATCGGTGAGAACTTTTAAGTAGGCAATAAGATTTTTTATTTCCGGACGGCGAAAAAGATGGCCTGGACCGAGAAATTGGTAGGGAAGGCCGTGACGGCTAAGACTGCTGGCAAAAGCTAAGCCATGATCATTGGCTCTGCCAAGAATAGCAATATCTTTAAATTGATAGGAGAATTTTTCTGTGAGTTTTTTTATTTCCTTGGCGACCAAATCAGCCTCATCCTCAATCCTGTCGGTGAAGATAATTTTGATGTCATTGCCCTTGATTTTTCTTTCCGAGTTAAGATTTTTAGAAATATTTAATTTTGCCTCCAGGGTATCAGGATCATTCTTTTTGATTAAATGGTAAGCTTGATCCAAGATTTTTTGGGTTGAGCGGTAGTTTCTGGTTAGAACCACCATTTTGGCTTTTTTGTAATCCTCTTTAAAAATCAAGATGTTAGAAATGGCAGCACCTCGGAATTTGTAAATACTTTGGCTATCGTCGCCAGTGACAGTCAGGTTGGGATTTTTTTCTGGTGGAGTCAAAAGCTTGATCAATTCGTACTGAGCGATATTGGTGTCCTGGAATTCGTCCACCAGAATGAATTTAAATTTCTGTTGGTATTCCCTAAGGACATTTTTCCTTTCTCGAAAAAGCTTCAGGGTATAGCTAATCAGATCGCTAAAATCAAAGAGATTGTTTTTTTCTTTAAGTTTTTGATAATCCTCATAGGCTCTGGCTAATTCCAGAGTTTTCTCTGCCTCTAGTTTTTCTTCTTCCGGCTTTTGGTCTTTAAATTGTTTTCGGCTAAAAGAAAGATAATTCTCAGGAGAAATATCCTCGTCTTTAAGGCGAGAGAAATGACTGATCATTGCCTCTAAAAACCTATCTGGGTTGCTGGTGGGTCGGAAATACTTTAAGTCAAAGTGAAAGAGATTTTTTCTTAGGAAGAGAATCGTTTCTGCCTCAGTCATTAGTTTAAAGCGAGGGTCTAGGCCGATGTGTACGGCCTCGTCCCTTAAAACCCGGTCGCAGAA
>CAZMUE010000021.1:0-8728 GCA_964569725.1 uncultured Gammaproteobacteria bacterium | reverse complement strand
GGTATCGTATCCAGCCTTGCCAGCGCCTTTTATTAATTTCGTTATCAGCAAAAGGATAAATCTGACCCCCTTTCTTTGAGAGCGTTTTATTAATAAGACCACTTAATTTTGGAGTGTATTTAGCCATGCCGACACCCTTATCTTTCATCCAGTAGGAATAAAGAAGGTTGAGGAAGCCGCCCATGCCAGCAAAAGCAATCGCAGTGATCAGGGCAGAGTTATCAGCCGCTTGCCAAGTTCTGGGAAGGTGAACGGAGAAAGGATTTAAGAAATTTTTCAAAAACTGAGGAATAGCCTTGATAACCTGAGGATTAAAAACAGAAAAAACGAGTCCAGTAATGGTGACTATCGATACTATTTTCATGAAGTTCTCAATGAATTTGTAAATAATTCTAGAGAAGATGAAGACTAGGGAAAAAAGAAGAATGGAGCAATAAGCCCAAAAAAGAGAACCAGCCTTATCTGAGAAACCTAAAGGGAATTTAGTTAGTTCAAAGAGGGCGGTGCCGCCAGCAGAGGCATAGCCGCCAAACCAGAGGAAATTGATAAAGCAAAGAATAAAAAGAGGATAGCTGAACCATTTGCCAATGCTTAAAAAACCTTTCCAAATGCCTTGGCCAGTTAAGGCAGTGTAACGGCTGATTTCTCGATTAATTAAAAACTGAACTAAACTAGCAGGGAGGAGAAGGCCAAGAAGGGCAGCTCCGTATTTAGCGCCAAAATATGGCCACCAAATCAATTCACCGCTACCCTGGGCAACGGCCGCCCAAACAAAAGCAGGACCGAGCATAGTCCAGAGGCCTGGCATGGGGGGGAGAATTCTTTTTTTGGCTTGGGACATTGCTTTCATTTTAACCAGAAAAATTGCCTCTTGACAAGTCATTCATTATACTATACCCTAGTATAGTATGGATAACGATGCTATTTTCCTGAGGTTGAAAAGAATTGAAGGGCAGATCAAGGGCATTAGCAAAATGTATCAGCAGAAGCGAGATTGTTCTGAGATCATTCAACAGCTTAATGCGGTTCGGTCTGCCCTTCGCGAAGTAATTACCTTGTTCTTAAGGGGTGAAATCTGCGCTGGTTGTCGACCTAAGGATACTAATAAAACTGCCAAAATGATTAATGATTTGTTAAAATTTAGTTAAAAAGAGAAAGGAAAGGATGAGCGTTTTATACTTTACTGACGAAAATTTTCAAAACGATATTCTTGATGAAAAAGGCTTAGCTTTGGTTGATTTTTGGGCTCCCTGGTGTGGACCCTGTCATATTTTTGGCCCGACGATTGAAGAATTAGCTGAAGAATATAAGGGTAAGATTAAAATCGGCAAGATGAATGTTGATGAAAATCCCAAGACAGCGGAGAAATATCAAGTGATGAGTATTCCGACAGTAATTATTTTTAAGGGTGGGCAAATAGTAGACCAATTAATAGGTGTCCAGCCTAAGGCAATTCTTAAGGAGAAATTAGACAAATTGCTTTCTTAATCTAAAGATGACTGACCAAAAAAAATCTTATGACCTTGTTATTATTGGTGCTGGCCCGGCGGGGTTAACCGCTGGTCTTTATGCTGCTCGTTATGGTTTGAAAACTTTGATTTTGGGTCATCCTCAGGCTAGTCTCTGCGCCGAGGCGCATAAGGTTTGCAACTATCCGACTGAAAGTGAAATCAGGGGTCCTGACCTAATTGAAAAAATGAAGAAAAATGCTCTTGATGGTGGCGCCGAACTCTTACCTTTAATAGTGAATAGAATTGAGAAACAGGAAGGGCAATTCACAGTCTTTGTTGATTCGGGAGAATTTTTCTCGGCAAAAGCAATTGTTTTGGCTTTAGGAACAAAACATCGTACTCTAAATCTTCCCGATGAGGAAAAGTATTTAGGCAAAGGGATTTCCTATTGCTTTACTTGCGATGGAGCCTTTTTCAAAGGCAAGAAAGTAGCTGTTATTGGCGGAAGCGATACTGCCGCGACTGCAGCATTGTACTTTGCTGAAATTTGTCCCGAAGTCCATCTCATTTATCGCAAGGATAAGTTGCGGGCAGAACAGGCCTGGATTGATAATTTGAGTAAAAAAGAGAATGTTAGGATTCTCTACAACACTAACGTAATTAGAGTTCAGGGTGGGGGAAAATTGGAGAAAATAGAGTTAGATAACTCTTATCAAGGAGAAAAACTTCTGGCGGTTGATGGTTTGTTTATTGAGATCGGTGAGGTCCCAGAAAAAGCTTTAACAGAACCTTTGGGGATAGAGCTTGATGAATTTGGCTTTATTAAGGTTGATCATTCTCAAGCGACCAACATAGAAAGAATTTGGGCGGCCGGAGACATTACCACCGGTTCTGATGGTTTTAGGCAAATTATTACCGCCTGTGCCGAGGGGGCGATTGCGGCAAAAAGCGCTTTTGGTTATTTAAGCTCTCGGAAAGGAGTTTTGTAATGAAAACAAAAGCTTTGGTCAGCGGGGCCTTTGGCCAAATTGGTGTTGAATTCGTGCCGGTTTTGCAGGCAGAATTTGGTCAAGAAAATGTTATTGCCCTGGGTCACAGGAATATAACCGAAGATTTTTCTGGCATCGTAGAGAAAGGCGATGTAACCTCAATTGAAGTTTTGAGAAGAATTATTCTTAAGCATAGAGTTAATACTGTTTATCATTTAGCCTCAATTCTCTCCGCTAAGGGCGAAGAAAATCCTGATTTGGCCTGGAAAGTAAACATGGAAGGGTTAAAGAATGTTCTTGATCTAGCCAGAGAATATCGACTTAAGGTTTTTTGGCCGAGTTCAATTGCTGTCTTTGGTTCAACAACACCAAAGGAACAAACACCCCAGCAGACGGTTCTTGAGCCAACGACAGTTTATGGAATTACCAAGTTAGCGGGGGAGCTTTTAGGCCAGTATTATTTTTTAAAACATGGGGTAGATATCAGAAGCGTTCGTTTTCCAGGAATAATTAGCTATAAAGCTGAACCTGGGGGTGGAACCAGTGATTATGCGGTGGCCATCTTTTATGAAGCACTGAGGGCTGGGCATTATCAGTGTTTTGTCAAGCCAGAGACAACGATCCCCATGATGTACATGGATGATGCTATCAGGGCAGTTATGATGATTATGGCCGCAGAGGCAGAAAAAATTAAGATCAGAACCAGCTATAATTTGGCGGCGGTGAGCTTTTCTGCAGCCGAGCTGGCAGCGCAGATTAAAAAACGTCTGCCCTTAACGATTAGTTACCAGCCTGATTTTCGCCAGGGGATTGCTGATTCCTGGCCCAGATCGACTGATGATTCGGTTGCTAGAAAGGATTGGGATTGGCAGCATCACTTTGGCCTTGCCGAAATCACCGAGATCATGATTAAAAACCTTAAGAAGAAGTTAGGAAAGTAATTTAGCGATTTTTCTTTGATGAAAAAATTTTCTAAAAAGCAGGAAAATTTCATTTGCCAGGTTTGCGGGGCCTTAATCAAAGGAGATGGCTATACAGACCATTGTTTTCGTTGTCTTTGGGGTAAGCACGTTGACATTAACCCCGGGGATAGGAATTGTCATTGTTTAGGGCTGATGGAACCAATTGGGGCCGTTAAGAAAAAAGGTGAATGGCGGATAAAGTACAAATGCTTGAAGTGTGGCATAATCAAGGAAAATAGGAATGCTAAAAACGACAATCTGGGAAAGATCATTGAGCTTAGCGGGTTTGGTTTTTAATGGAAAAAGTAAAGCTTTTTAAAAAGCTTCCTCAAAATTTAATCCAATGTTTGGCTTGTAGTTGGTATTGTAAAATCCCTCCTAATAGAGCCGGTATTTGCAGGATGAGAGCCAACAAAAATGGCAATCTTCATCTTTTAACTGGCAATAAAAATACAGGATTGGCGGTTGATCCGATTGAGAAAAAACCATTTTTTCATTTTCTTCCTGGCAGCCTAGCCATGTCTTTTGGGACTTTAGGTTGTAACTTTGCTTGTGCTTTTTGTCAAAATGCTTGGGCTAGCCAAAGCCCAAAGCAATTTGCCAGTAATCCTAATGAGATTGAGGAAATAGAAAGCCTAATTAATCGTCTTTCAGTAAAAGCAGAACCAAAGGAGATTGTTACTGCTGCCCTAAAACTTAATTGTCAATCGATTGCCTACACCTATAACGAGCCAGCTGTTTTCGTAGAGTATGCTTACGAAACTATGACTTTGGCTAAAAAGAATGGTTTGAAAAACGTTTTTGTTTCCAATGGTTATGAATCAAAAGAAACATTTCATTTAATTAAAGACTGCCTGGATGGGATTAATATTGATTTAAAAAGCTCTAAAGAGAAGTTCTATCGAAAAATTTGTACGGCCAGATTGAAACCAGTATTGGAAAATATTAAAAAATTTTTTCAGGCAGGAATCTGGTTGGAAATTACTACCCTAGTGATTCCGGGTAAAAACGATTCTAAAAAAGAATTAATCGAGATAGCAAATTTTATTGCTGAAATTTCTCCTGATATTCCTTGGCATTTAAGCGCCTTTCATCCGGATTATAAAATGAAAGATTTTCCCAGAACAAAAGCAGAAAAACTAATTGAAGCTTATCAGATCGGTAAAAAGGCAGGCCTGAATTACGTTTATTTAGGCAATGTTTCCGGGATTGACGAGAAATACTTTTCTACTTATTGTCCGCAGTGCCGAGAATTGATTATTGAAAGAGATGCCTATCGTCTGAGTGGAATCGTTGGCTTAAAAAATAATCAGTGCCTCAGCTGTCAAAAGAAAATTGCCGGAGTTTTTCAATGAGATTATTTTTAGCCTTACCTCTTCCTGGGAAAATTAAAGATTATCTGGTTAGAATCCAAAGCCAGATTGGAGGCAATATCAAATGGGTGGAAAAAGATAATTTGCATCTTACCCTGTTTTTCTTAGGAAAAATAGATGAGGAGAAATTGCCGATATTAGTTGAGGCGATTAATAAGGGGGTAATCAAAACTGGGGCGATCAAAGTATCAACCGCAGATTTGGGCTTTTTTCCTAATCAGAAACTTATTCGAGTCATCTGGTTGGGATTAAAAGGCGAACTCGATAAAGTTCGCCAGAATCATAAAAGAATCCTTATTCATTTAAATAAAGCAGGATTTTTTCCTGATCCTCGCTTCTCGCCTCACCTAACCTTAGGAAGACCACGAGGAAAGATAAATCTTCCCAAAGGGATTGGGATTGAAAAGAAAGAGTTTGTCGTCAATAGAATTCTTTTGATGGAAAGCAAGCTGTCTTTAAAAGGGCCAGCATACTTTGTTCTTAAGAGTTTTGTTGTATAATGAAAATCATGAAGCGGATTTTTTCTGGGGTCAAGCCAAGCGGTAACCTTCATATTGGTAATTATATTGGGGCCATCAAGCAATGGGTTGAGAGACAAAAAGAAGCCGATTGCTTCTTTTGTATTGTGGATTTGCATGCCATTACCGTACCCCAAAACCCTAAAATTCTAAGAGAGAAGATTAGAGAGCTGACAGCTCTTTATTTGGCTTGCGGCATTGATCCGGAAAAATCAACTGTTTTTGTTCAATCTCACAATCCTGATCATGCTAGCTTGGCTTGGATACTGGACTGTTTCACTTCCATGGGTCAATTGAGCAGAATGACGCAATATAAATCCAAGAGCAATAAACAAGACCTTGTTAGCGTCGGCCTTTTTAATTATCCAGTTTTAATGGCGGCTGATATTCTTCTTTATGATGCTGATGAGGTGCCAGTGGGCGATGACCAGAAGCAGCATGTGGAATTGACTCGAGATATTGCCCAGAGATTCAATTCTCGTTTTGGTAAAGTCCTTAAAGTTCCTGAGGTGAAGATGTTTAAAATGGGAGCGAGGATTATGTCTTTGCAAGACCCTTTGGAGAAGATGAGCAAGTCTGATCAGGATAAAAATGGAGTTGTTGACCTTCTGGACAAAAAAGAGGAAATTGCCAGGAAGATAAAATCTGCGGTTACTGATTCTGGCAAGGAGATAGTTTTTAGGGAAAATAAACCTGCTATTGCTAACTTGATGACTATTCATTCACACTTTTCTGGGTTATCAGTCAGGGAAATTGAAGAAAGATATCAGGGAAAAGGTTATGTTGATCTCAAGAAGGATTTAGCAGAGATAGCCGTAGATTACCTAGCCAAGATTCAAGAGAAATACTTCAGAATTAGAGAGGACGAGAAGTTTCTTAACCAGATTTTAGAAAAAGGATGCCTTAAGGCTAAAAAAGTTTCTCAAGAAATTCTTGAGAGGGTTTACCAGGCAGTTGGTTTAGGTTAAGCCCCTTTTAATTTCTTCTTAATGGTTTCCAGGAGCTTGTCCCCGCCCAGATCCCAACGGTGCAAGAAGAAAATATAGCTGATTTCAAAAAGGCCCATGCTGTTTATAATTAAAAGCAGGACAAACCAAGTTAGATGCTTGCTTCTGGCGGCCTTCCAGAGAGCCGTTCCCTTCCAGGCGAGAATCCAGATCAAAAGAGCTATGCTGGCAATAGGGTTGGCTAGAAAAAACTGGTTTACCCTTTGATTAACATCTTGCATTTTTTCATTATACTACAAAAATCATTGTGTTAAAATGATGCTATGCTCTGGGTCAATTTCAAGATCTATGAAGAAACCTTTGGACAAGGAGCCTTAGATTTGGCTAGGGTCTGCCAAAAGGTTGGCCAGAAGACGAAAATAAAAATCATTCCTGTGGTTTCCGGCCTTGATTTTTATCGGGTTAAACAAGAGATTAAGGGTGAGGTCTGGCTGCAGAAGATTGACCCCTTCTTGGAAGGAGCAAAAACAGGTTGGGTTTCAGCACTTCAGGCAATGAAATTAGGCGCAGCTGGCTCTTTAATCAACCATTCGGAACATAAAATTCCCAAAGGAACAGTCTCTCGGATTTTAACTGCTCTGGGCAAAGAAAAGATTAAAGACTTTAAGACAATGGTTTGTTTTAGGAGTAAGGGTCAGGCAGGGAACTGGTTGGGCAAGCTAAAATCAGTGCCTGATTTTGTTGCTTATGAACCGCCAGAGTTAATTGGAGGACAAATCTCCGTTAGCCAGGCAAAACCAGAGACAATTAAAGAAGTAGTTAAGATTTTAAGCAAATTACCGGTTATTGTTGGAGCTGGAGTTCATTGTCAGGAAGATGTTAAGGCGGCCCTAAAGTTAGGGGCAAAAGGGATCTTGGTTAGTTCGGCTGTGGTCAAAGCCAAGAATCCAGAAGAAAAACTTTTAGAATTAGCAGAAGGTTTTTAAATGATTTATCTAGCCGCAGATCATCACGGCTTTCATCTTAAAGAAGAAATTCGACTTTGGCTACAACAATGGGGTTTTCCTTTCGAAGACTTGGGCAACCAAGAACTAAACGAGGATGACGATTATCCTGATTTTGCTATTAAAGCAGCCGAAAAAGTTTCCCAGCATGAAGCCGAAGCTGTAGGGATTGTTGTTTGCGGGTCGGGGGTTGGCGTTGATGTGGTTTGTAACAAATTTTCCCAGATCCGTTGTGGTTTAGGTTTTTCAGCCCAGCAGATTAAAACTGCCAGAGAAGATGATGATATTAATATCTTGGCCTTGCCAGCAGATTTCCTTTCTCATAAAAAAGCTAAAAAGATTGTGGAAATGTTTCTAAAAACAGAGTTTGGCCAGCAAGAAAGGCACTTAAAAAGAATAGAAAAGATTAACGAGTTAGAAAAAAGATTGAAATCCTGATTTTTATGTTTCTTTCGCAAGCAAATTTTGATTTTACCAACAAGCGGGTTCTTTTGCGGATTGACTGCGATGTTGACCTGAAGGATCAGGACGGCAGGCTAATTGTTGATGAAGAATTTCGATTACGGTCAGCTTTGCCAACAATAAAATTCCTGCAGGGAAAAAATGTTGCCCAGATCATTCTCCTTGGTCATTTAGGCAGGCCAGAGGGAAAAACCATAGCAGTGTTTAGTCTTTTACCGATCGCTGATTGGTTTAGTAAAAACTTGGCAACTTGTCCGCTGATTAATCTTGGAGATAAAACTAGGGAATTCTTGGTCCTTCTGGAAAACCTGCGCTTCAATCCCGGAGAGGAAGAAAATCAAGCTGCTTTTGCCAATCAATTAGCAGAGATGGGCGATGTTTATGTCAATGATGCTTTTGGGGTTTCCCATCGCCAACATGCTTCAATTGTTGGTTTGCCCAAGTTGAGACAAAGCTTCTTAGGTCTGAGGATGGAAGAAGAGATAAAAGCTCTGGCTGAAGTCAAGAAAAATCCTCGTCGACCCCTGGTTTTTGTCCTAGGCGGAAGTAAAAGTGATAAGCCTGATTATCTTGATTTTCTTTCTGGTTGGGCAGATCGGGTTTTGGTTGGTGGAAAACTACCTTTGCTGGTCAAATCAGAAAGCGAGAGGATAATTGTCGCCGGCCTAACGGCTTCAACTAAAGATATTGACGATCAGTCAATATCAAGATTCAAGGAGGCTATTAGCCAAGCGGGAACCTTGATTTGGGCAGGTCCCATGGGGGTTTATGAAGAAAAAGAAAATCAAAAAGGAACTTTAGAAATTGCCCAGGCAATTGTTGACAGTAATGCTTTTAAGATTTGCGGCGGCGGGGACACCCACCGGATTTTAACTTGGTTTGGGTTTCAGGATAAATTCAGTTTTGTCAGCGTTGGCGGTGGCGCCATGCTTGAGTTCTTACGAAAAGATACTCTGCCCGGAATTGCGATGCTGGAAAATGGCAGATAAAGAAAAAAACCTCTTTTTAAAAACTTTTAAACA
>CAZMUE010000020.1:0-8810 GCA_964569725.1 uncultured Gammaproteobacteria bacterium | reverse complement strand
CGCGCACTCGGGAGGCGCCGACACCAACCAACATTTCCATAAATTCTGAACCAGCCATGGAGAAAAAGGGTACATTTGCTTCCCCGGCCACTGCCCTGGCCAAAAGAGTTTTTCCCACTCCAGAAGGTCCGATTAAGAGAACTCCTTTCGGCGTTCTCGCTCCGATCTTGCGATACTTTTCTGGGTTTTTCAGAAAATCAATAATCTCCTGAAGTTCCTCTTTTGCTTCTTTCACTCCAGCTACATCTTTAAAGGTAGCTCGCTGCTTCCCTTTAGAAAATAGTTTTGCCCTTGATTTACCAAAAGAAAAAATTGAGCTCTGGGCCCGATTGGCTTGCCTCATCAGAAACCAGAAAATCACTACGGTAGCGATAAGAGGGAGAAGAGTCGCTAGAATTTCGCCAATAATCTTCAAAAGGCTTTGGTTATTAATCTGCAGATTGGCCTTAACAGGATCAATCTCGGCATTTTTCAGAATTTCTGTAAAACTAACCCCTGGTTCTTTTTGGCTAAAGAGAATTTCATCATCGTTTAATTTTAAATGAATCTGATCCTCGTAAACCGTTACTTCTTTCACTTCTCCATTCTTTATCTTTTCCAAGGCCTGAGAAAGATTGATTTCTTGCTGAGTTGGAGAAGAAAAAGCGAAAAATCCGCCTAGGAGGTAAAAAGCGATGATTGCCGTCAAAACGATTTTAAGGATATTTTTAGGATTGATAACAAGTTTCTTTTTAAAAACAGTTTTGCCTATCTTTTCCTCAAGCCTCTTAATCTCTCTAACAACCTTTTCTTCTGGTTTTCTATTCTTTACAGATTTCTTTTTCGCCATTTCGGCCTTAAGTATACCAGATCTTGAAGCTAAATGTTCTCGGCTCAGTTCAATTCTTAAGAGTCTGAGGATTGTTTTTGTGCCATCGGTAAGCAGTTTCTATAATTGTCTCTAAACCTGAAAATTTGGGTTTCCATTTTAGGATTTGCTTGATTTTTTTGTTCCCCGCCACCAATTCGGCAGGGTCGCCTTCTCGACGAGGAGCGAACTCAAATTTGAAATTAACTCTTGTAATTTTTTGAATCATTTTCACAATTTCTAGGTTGGAAAAACCTTTTCCTGTTCCAACATTGAAAGCCTGACTTGGGCCATTGGCTTTTAAATACTCTACTGCTTGCAAATGGGCCTCTGCCAAATCAACTACGTGGACGTAGTCACGAATACAAGTCCCGTCCTTAGTTGGATAGTCGTTACCAAAAAGAAGAAACTTCTCTTGCTTTCCTAGGGCTGTCCGCATGATTAGAGGAATGATATGAGTTTCTGGTTTATGATTCTCGCCATTCTTTCCATCCAAAGAAGCACCACAGGCATTGAAATAGCGAAGACAGACGTTTTTCATTCCAAAAGCATTCTCGTACCAAGGCAATAATTGCTCAACCATGAGCTTCGTTTGCCCGTAAGCATTAGTCGGTAACTTAAGATCTGCTTCTGAAATCGGTATTTTTTCTGGATTGCCGTAGACTGCTGCCGAAGAAGAAAAAACAAAAAATTTAACTTTAAATTCACTCATAGCGTTCAAAAGATTGATTGTTCCTGTAATGTTATTCTCAAAATATAAATCAGGTTTTTTCATTGATTCGCCAACGGCAATTAGGCCGGCAAAATGAATTACGGCTGAAAACTTTTGTCTTTTAAAAACTTCAAAAACTTTCTTTTTGTCCCGAAGATCAACCTTAAACAAAGGAAATTTTTCCACCGCTTTATTCTTCCCCTGAGAAAGATTGTCAAGGAGAAAAACCTGGTGATTTTTCTTTTTAAGAAGAATTGCTGTTTGACCGCCAATGTAGCCGTATCCACCAGTAACTAAAATCTTCATCTTCAAGATTATAGCAGTTATAATCAATCATGAAAGTAATCAGCCTTACTGTCGGTCCCCTCCAGACTAATTGCTATTTAGTTTTCTGTCTTAAAAGCAAAGAGGCAATTATCATTGATCCTGGTGACGAGGCCGACTTTATCAGCCAAAAAATCCTGGATTTGAAACTAAAACCAAAAGCAATTCTTGCCACTCACGGTCATTTTGATCACCTTCTCGCCGCCGCAGAATTAAAATTGAATTTCAAGATTCCTCTCTTTCTCCATCAAAATGATTGTTTTTTAATTAAGAGAATTTATCAAACAGCTTCTTGGTGGCTAAGAAGAAGAATCGTTGGTCTACCTTTAGAAATAGATCACCAATTAAAAGAAGGGGATGAAATCAGCATTGGGTCTTTATCCTTAAAAGTCATAGAAACACCTGGTCATAGTCCTGGCAGCGTCAGTTTCCATAGCCCTCAAGGAAAAACTCTTTTTTCTGGCGACACTCTTTTTTCAGATGGTTTTATCGGCAGAGTTGATTTTGAATATTCTGAACCGGAAAAAATGGAAAAATCTCTCAAGAGGCTGCTCTCTTTGCCAAAAGAAACTTTGGTCTTCCCTGGTCACGGGAAAAAATTCACCCTTTGATATTGCCTAAAGGTACAAAAGAAGCAACTGGTAAAGATATGCCTGCTTTAACGGCAGCGTCAACAACCTGATTAACATCTTTATAGGCATCACCGCTTTCTTCAGCTAGACCAGCATAAGAAGCAGTCTGGACATAAATTCCCCGATCCCTCATTCTTTGCTGTAGTTCTCGACCGTAAATTTGCCTTTTAGCTGCCTTACGGCTCATGGTTCTGCCTGCCCCATGGCAAGTTGAGGCGAAAGTCATTTCCTCTGCCTTCTTAGTTCCCATAAGTAGATATGATTTTGTTTCCATGGATCCGCCAATTAAAACCGGCTGACCAGCGAAAGCCCGCGTAGCTCCTTTACGATGAATTAAAACTTTCTTTTTCTGATGAATCTCCCGCTTAGCAACATTGTGACAAACATCGTAAACCAAATTCATCTCCATTTTTCTTGCTCCTAATCCAAAAACTTCCTCAAAAACCTTTCTTACTTGATGTGTCAAAAATTGCCGGTTAGCAAAAGCGAAATTAACAGCACAGGCCATGGCTCCTAAATAGGCCTGAGCTTCTTTAGACGTAAGGGGGCAACAAGCCAATTGTCGATCCTTAACCTTAATTCCATATTTGCTCATCACCTGGTTGAAAGCAACCAAGTAATCGGTGGCGATCTGATGACCGAAACCGCGGCTGCCACAATGGATCATAATAGCTACCTGACCGGATTTTTTAATCCCTAATCTTTCTGCTTCTGATTGATTGAAGATTTTTTCTACTTTTTGAATTTCTAAATAATGATTACCACTCCCTAGACTTCCCAGTTGACGATAACCACGACTGAAAGCGTTTTTAGAAACATTTTCAGGATTTGCTCCCGGCATCTTTCCTAATTCTTCGCAATTACTTTTATCTTCAGGCCAACCAAAACCATTTTTGACCATCCAGTCAACCCCGTTTTGGCAAACTTCTTCCATCTCCTGCTGATTAATCATTAGTTGACTTCTTCCTCCTAACCCTGCGCCAACGACAACAAAAATTTTATTAATCAGCTCGTCAATTTTTTCCTTAACTGCTTGCTCCTGAAGATTGGTTGTAATCAACCTCACTCCACAATTAATATCGAAGCCGACTGCGCCTGGAGAGACCGTTCCGTTTCCTTCGAAGTCAGTAGCGAAAACTCCACCAATCGGAGCGCCATATCCCCAATGAGCATCTGGCATTGCTAAAACTGGACTAATTACTCCAGGAAGCAAAGAAACGTTAACTAGTTGTTCAACAACGCCATCATCCATTATTTCTAATAGTTCTTTTGAAGCAATTAATCTTAGGTCTGTTTTTGCGTGGTGAAAACCTTTTTTGATTTCCCAAAGACAAGAGGCTTTTTCCTCTAGAGGAAAATTCTCAAAATCCATAAAAAATTATACCTTTTCTAGAAAATTAATTCTTTTTAAAACCTATTTTATAGCTCATCCGCTTGACAAGATTCTTAATTTTATCTTTAATGAAATTAAGAAAAAATGTGTGACTGAAAGGAGGTGATTAGCTTGCCCCGCAAAGCCAAAAAGAGAGTCGCAAAAAAGAAAGTTGTGAAAAAGAAAACAAAGAAAACCGCTAAGAGAAAAACCGCGAAAAGAAAAAAAAGAAAGTAACTAGCTTGTTTTAGAAAGAAAACAAAAAGCGGCACTCCTGCCGCTTTTTAAATTTAAATGCTCTCTTGCTTCTTTTAGTTGTTAGGGAATTTGAAATTCAGTTACGTTAGCTCCAGTGATTTCTTGAATAATTCTTAAAATAAACCAAGCGACTACCATCAACGCTAAGCCTAGAAGAGCAGAAGTGATCGTCCCTTGTGCTTCCTTTACCCCCTTTGGATCTCCACCAGAAGTAATCCATTTAAAACCGCCAACAATAAGCATGGCTCCAAAGGCTAAACCCCCTACAGTCGTTGCCACTCTTAAAACGTTTGTGAATAAACATTCCAAACCTTTAATCGTGGCAACACCGTCAACCACGCAATCTCCACTCCACATAGTTGGATCTTGGGCAAAAACAACCATTTTCTTAATCCTTAAAAATCAATCTTTACCCTTGGAAACTAGGCAGATCAAGTTGTAAAATACTAATTCCGAATAAAGTCTCAATTAATTTAATAATTGCCCAAGCAGCGAAAATAATCGCCAAACCAATTAAGGCATGTTGAATTTGATTTCTGGCG
Organism: uncultured Gammaproteobacteria bacterium; assembly: GCA_964569725.1. Lineage (GTDB taxonomy): Bacteria > Patescibacteriota > Microgenomatia > UBA12405 > CAZMUE01 > CAZMUE01. The sequence goes on along the minus strand of CAZMUE010000020.1, from coordinate 4,123 downwards.
TTCTCAACTTCACCTTTATCACCTCTGGACATAATCCAGCGTATCCCGCCCATGACTAGCATCGCGAAGAAAACCAAGGCGGCAACAACTAAACCCAACCTTATTAAACCAGAAACGATTCCCCCAATAGTTAGATTTCCTAAATCAACAAATTCACCCGTAGGATTAATATCGATATCTGCAGCTAAAGCTAAAGGAATCAATTTCATTTTGTCACCTCCTTTCAGTTTTATGAATTTTAAATTTCAGGAATAACTAATCTTAGATCTTCTAACCCAGTAATACCAGTGATCTTCCCGACTGCTTTCAGAAACGCAAAAAGAGCAAACATTACGCATATCCCAATTAAGGCATTCATCACCTGATCATGGGCGGCTTTAAGCTCATTCGAGTCTCCTTTTGCCGCGATCCAACGGAGAGCTCCCAGAACAAAAAAAAGAAGAAAAGCAAAAACTCCGCAAGTGAGCAATAAGGTTACTATTGTAGGAATTGCTTTGTTAAAAAATTGTTCTCCAGTAATCCCCCTTAACCCTGATCTCAAAGCTGGATTTTCTATCATTTCTATATTTATGGCGAAAAAGTATTAATAAAATTCTCCAAATCTAAAATATTCGGAATTCCCATAATTTTACCAATTAAAGAAAGAATAAAGATAGAAGCAATAACAATTGTCAACCCTAATACGGAATTTATGAATGTCTTTTGAGCGTCCTCCACTCTATTTTTGTCCGCTCCCGCAGAAATCCAAGTGTAACCAGAAAGGAGAATCCTGAAAAGAAAATAAAAAGCTCCAAAAACTGTTAAAACCCCGATAATTTTAGAAATAACATTAGTTAACATTGTTCCCGCTGTTGCTGGAGAAGCCTTTTCCAGGCCTAGAGGACCGATTCCCCTTATCGGAGGAAGACTCACGTCTGTAAGCAGGTAATTTTTCATTTTTTAATTTATGGTCCGTAAATTTTAGGATTCAAAATAGCTTCGTAGCTGCCAAAAATCAATTTTCCAAAAACTGCAGCCAAGGCAAAGGATCCTGCCACGATTAAAAGACCAAGCAAACTTTGCCAGATTTTATTCCAAGCCTCGTTGACTTTGTCACTATCCCCAGCTGCGGAAATAAAACCATAACCGGCTAGAATCAATTGCACTAAAGCAAACAGACCGGCTATCACTACGAAAAACTTCAAAAGGTTATTAAAAAGGATAATCAAACCTCTCCCTTCTGTTGCTGGGTACTTACGCAAGACATCTGGAGGCTGAATATTGCCGAAAACAGATAGTAAAGCAATTTTCTTATTCCTTTTAGAACGTCGGATTAAGTATCTGCGCACCAGTGATTACCTCCACTAGCTGAATAATAAAATAACTAAAAACAACGACTACTAAACCAATCAGGGCTGCGCTTAAAGCTTTTTTTCCTTCCTCTACCTTCTTTGAATTGGCTCCACCTGCCCCCATAATAATATTAAAGCCTCCGAAAATCAAGAGAACAATAAAGATAAGGCCAACAACGGTAATGACATTAAAAATGATGTTCTGAAAGAAGCTGGCGAAATTGGGGAAAACTGTTTCCACGCCCTGGCCACCGAATTTGTATTCCTGGCCAAGATTGATCGCTAAAGCTCTTTTCATCATCTCAATGCTAAAAGTTTAGCAAAAACAAATTTTGACTGCAAACGAGTTGTGCTATAATAACTAGAAACCTGAAACAAGGAGGCAAATGAAAAATTGGCAAAAAGTAAAAAATCTGACGATCCACAAATCACCTCTATGGATCAGCTTCTAAAAGAAGCTGATTATAAACTTAACAGCTTTTCCCCAGGAGAAATTGTCTCTGGCATTATTACGGAGATAAAATCAAGAGGCCTTTTCGTCGATATCGGTGGTAAAAGCGAAGGAATTGTTGGCGGTAAAGAGATCTCAGAAATTAAAGAATTCACCAAAACTTTAAAGGTCGGCGACAAAATCAAGGTCCAGATCAAAAACCTTGAAGACGAAAAGGGACAAATTCTTCTCTCTTTAAAAAAGGTTGCTGCCAAATTTGCCTGGGAATTTTTCCAGGAGAAAGCAAAAACTGGGGAAAGTATTCAGGTCTACGGCAAAGAAATTAACCGTGGCGGTATTGTTGTCATCGCTCCTTTTGGTCTTTTTGGATTTATTCCTGGAGCTCAGATTGGTAAGAAATGGCAAAACAGTCTCGACAGTCTGATTGGTAAAAAAATTGAGGTTAAGGTTTTAGAAGTTGATGAAGAAAAAAACCGTTTAGTTTTTAGCGAAAGATTAATCAGTGAACCAGAAAAGATTGAAAGAGAAGAAAAAGTTATTAATAAATTAAAGATTGGCCAAAAATTCAAAGGGAAAATCACCAGGATTGAACCTTTTGGTCTTTTCATTAAAGTTAAGGAAGACGAAGTCGAGATTGAGGGTCTAGTTCATATCTCCGAAGTCTCCTGGGAAAAAATCGAGAATCTTTCTAAGCTTTATCAGAAATCTCAAGAGATTGAAATTGTTCTAGTCAACAAAGAAGAAGGCAGATTACAATTCTCTATTAAACGCCTCACTCCTGACCCCTGGGAAAAAATTGATAAAAAATATCCCTTAAATGAACAAACTAAAGGAACGGTTACTAAAATCGCTGCTTTTGGAGCTCTTGTCCGTCTTGAACCAGGCATTGAGGGTTTGGTCCATATCAGCAAAATCCCCCCTGAAACAAAACTTAAATTAGAAGAAAAAGTCAGCTGCTATATTGAATCCTTAAATAAAGAGACGCGAAAATTGAGTTTAGGATTGGTTTTGAAAGAAAAACCGATTATTTACAAATAAACCAATCTTTACTGAAGAAAATCATTCCTGAAGTCTAACCGGCATTATCAAGTGCAACCAAGAATCATCAGCATCGACCCTAAAAACCCCGGGAGAAAGAGATTCATTCATTTCAAAAGAAACTTCTTCTCCACTAGCTGCATTTAGGAAGTCAATTAAGAAACGATAATTAAAAGCAATCTCATTTGCTTCCCCTTCTATCTTAGCGTTAATCATATTTGTATTTTCTCCGACTGAGGAAGCATTAGCACTAATTACTAGTTTATCTTTTTCCAATAAAAACCTTATTACGTTAGCTGATTCCCTGGCGAAAACTGAAGCAGCTTTAATTGCTTGCAAAAATTCCTCTTTATCAACGACCATTCTTGTTTTGTGTTCTTGAGGCAAAATTTTCTGGTAGTCAGGAAATTCCTTCTCGTCTAAAAGCCGAGAACTAATCTCGCAATCACTCAAACCGAAAACAATCTGATTCCCATTCTTAGAAAAACTAACTTTTATCTTATCTTCCTTAGCTAACCTGACTGCTTCCATTAAGCTTCTTGCTGGAATTAGAAAACTTGCCTTATCTCCTACTGGAACTTTTTCGGAAATAGTTTTCAAAGACAAGCGATAACCATCAGTAGCCACCATTTGATAACCCATGTCAGTAAACTGCCAGAAAATTCCTGATAAGGCTGGCCTAGTTTCATCAACTGAAGCTGCAAAACCAACCTGGCTGACCGCTTTTGTCAAACTTTCTAGGGAAACTGTCAAAAAACTCTTCTCATCTAGATGAGGAATGGCTGGAAAATCATCACTAGGAGCACCAACAAAAACTGCTTTGCCAGAATTTGCTTGAATTTCGATTTTAGTTTCATCCTTAGCTTCTATTTCTATTCTTCCTGGAGAAAGATAAGAAACGAATTCAGTTATCTCTTTGGCCGGAAGAGTAATTTTACCTTCTTTTTCAACCTTAGCTCCTAACCATAAATTGATTCCTAATTCCAAATTAGTAGCTGAAAGACAAAGCTGGTTATTGTCTGTTTGCCAAAGAATATTATTCAAGATTGGAAGTTGAGTTTTTCCGCTAACAAAGCGAGAAACTGTAGATAAACCGCTATTTAAGTTTTCTTGAAGAATAGAGATTTTCATTTTTTCCAGAAATTCCTTTCAATAACTACTAAATAATAACATAAAAAATAGTAGTAGTATTTATAGTCTTTGTTGAGAAGTGCAAAGGTAAAGGTTGATTAAGCTTAAAAAGGATGGGCATAATTGTCTTTTTCCTGACAAGAATGAATAATTTTTGCTTCAGCATCTTATA
>CAZMUE010000019.1:0-8844 GCA_964569725.1 uncultured Gammaproteobacteria bacterium | reverse complement strand
GTCCGTAAGGACTCGCGGGTTCGAATCCCGCCTCCTCCGCTGTTGTAAAGTGAAGATTATTATGTCACCAGAGCTGAAGCCAAGGTTTCTTACCGCAGAAGACGGCGATACAATTCTAGAAAGAGTCTTTGTTAAAGGAGTTGAGATTTTGGTTCCGTACGCTTCGTGGGGCGAATTAGAACAAGCAGTTGAGAAGATGGAAAGACAGGCGAGCAGCCCCTGTTTTTGTTGTGTTGATGATTGCGGTCATTGTTCCTATAGGGACAATGAGGTTTTGATTCGCTAGGCGAGAAAACGGTATTTTTTTAAATGCAGTACTTAAAAGATAAAGACTTCCAAAAAGCAGTTTTTTTAATCGTGGGGACAGTTATTGGTGCCGGTATCTTCGTCTTACCGTATAGTTTTTGGAGATCTGGTTTCTGGTTTAGCTTCTTAGGCCTAGCTGTTTTGACTTTGGCGACTTTAGCTATAAACAGTTTTTATTTAAAAGTAATTATCAGAACTTCAGGAGACCATCAACTTCCTGGTTATGCCCGGATTTATTTGGGAAAATGGGGTTGGTGGGTTTCTCTGTTGGTGACCCTTTTGTCTTGCGGAGGGGCTTTACTGGCTTATGTTCTTTTGGGTGGTAATTTCTTAGCCCTCTTTTCCGGACAATTAACCACTTTTTGGCATGGCCTGCTTTTCTTTTTGCTAGGCGCCTTCTGGTTTTTGAATGGTTTTAAGACATTGGCAACAATTGAGGGCTATCTAACCATTTTGCTAGTTATCTTGGCGATTCTAATTCCTTTTCTTTTGGGGCGAGATTTTAGATTAGAGAGCCTGCCTTCTTTTGGGGGTAGTCCCCTTTTCTTTTACGGCCCGATTCTTTTTGCTCTTAATGGTTTCAACATCATTCCTGAAGTGGAGGAAACTCTGAGACGAAAGAGAAAACTTCTTTCTAGGGTGATTATTTTAGGGACGATGATCCCGACCCTGATCTATTTCATTTTTGGTTTCGGCATCCTGGGGATTACTGGTCCAGCGACGACGGCAGACGCACTAACTGGTTTGATTATCTATTCTCCTTTTGTTGTTAAGCTAGGAGCTTTGATGGGTTTTTTGGCAACGATCACTTCTTTCCTGGTCTTAATGGCAGTTATTAAAGAGATATTCTACCGCGATCTTAAGATTTCTTCCTCTTTGGCGCCGCCGCTAACCGTTCTCTTCGCCCTTCTAGGGGTTTTTCTGAAAATGGGTTCGTTTCTGAAAATCATTTCTTTTACCGGTGGAATTTTTATCGGGGTGGCGGGAATAATGATTTGCTTAATCTTTTTAAAGTCGGAAAGCAAAACGGAATTGCTGACTAGACTTGTTTGTTATCTAGTGATGGTGACTTTTTTCCTAGGAATAGTTTTTGAGACGCTTGCCCTTTCGGGTTAAAATATAATTGTGAGCCAAGCAGAAGAGATAAAGTCTAAAGTCGATATTGTTGAGTTGATTAGGGAGTACTTTCCTTTAAATAAAGCGGGGAAGAATTTTAAAGGACTCTGTCCTTTTCATTCCGAAAAAACCCCCTCTTTTATGGTTTCTCCTCAATTACAAATTTTCAAGTGCTTTGGTTGTGGCAAAAGCGGCGATGTTTTCACTTTTTTGACAGAATACGAAAAGATGGATTTCACTGAAGCGATTGAATTTTTAGCCAAAAGAACTGGGGTTAAGCTAGAGAGAGTGCGCTTTGCCCCAGAGGACCGAATAAAAAAAAGGATTTTAGAGATTAATCATTTAGCCGCAGAATTTTATCACTTTCTTTTGGTGAAGCACGAAGTAGGCAAAACGGCCTTAAATTATTTGCAAAGAAGAGGTTTAGAACTAGAAACACTCAGGGAGTTCAAATTAGGGTTTTCTCCTTTAAAAGCCAATGCTGTGGCTGACTTTCTCCTTAAAAAGAAATATGCTCCTTCCGAGATTCTCCAGTCGGGTTTGGTTATTCCTTCCCGTTATGGACCCTCATCTTTATTTGACCGCTTCAAAGGAAGAGTTGTTTTTCCTCTTTATGATCATCGCCAGAACATTGTTGGTTTTTCCGGCAGAACTATTCCCGGGATTAATTATGGGACTAGCGATCTGGCTAAATATATTAATACTTCAGAGACCAAGGTTTACCATAAAGGAAAAATGCTTTATGGTCTTTGGTTGAGCAAAGAAGCAATTAAAAAGGCCAATGAAGTTATTGTCGTTGAGGGAGAATTTGATTTGATCTCGCCCTGGCAAGCGGGAATTAAGAATTTAGTTGCTATTAAAGGAACAGCTTTTACCGAAGATCAAGTTTCGCTTTTGAAAAGATTTTCTGAAAATCTAGTTCTAGCTCTGGACGCAGATTTTGCTGGTGATGTTGCCGCGATTAGGAGTATTGAAATTGCTGAGAGAGCTGGTTTGAATGTTCATGTTTTAGATCTTTTGGGTAAATATAAAGACCCTGACGAAGCGATTTTAGCAGATAAGGAATGGTTTAAGGAGAGGCTTAGGAAAACCATTCCGGTTTGGGATTTTATTATTAACTCGGCCTTAAAAAAAGAAAAGAAGCTAGACGCTTTTTCTAAAAAAAGAGTTCTGAATAAAGTTTTGCCGTTTCTGATGAAGATAGACAATGAGGTGGTTAAGAATCATTATCTGCAAAAGCTGGCAAGAACTTTGAAAGTTTCCCTAGAGTCGGTTCTAATGGAGGCAGACAAATCAAATCAAAGGATTGCCAGCGTTTTGGCTGAGCCGACAAGGCAGGTTTCTTTAACGAGAAGGGAATTGATTGAAGAATATCTCGTTGGTTTAATCGCCAACAGCCCAGAGAGAAGAAAGTTTTTCAAAGACAATCGGGGACTGCTGAAGTTAATCAAGACTTTAAGATTTAAGAAAATTATTGGGTTAATGAAAAAATCATTGAAGACCAAGTTTAACCCGAAAACTTTTAACGCGAAACTCGCAGAAGAACTAAGGCCGATTTTTGAAAAGGCATATTTCGATTGTTCTCATGAATGGTTAGAGGCAAAAATAGAAATAGAATTGGTGGATGCTGTTAAAGAGCTAAAGAAGCTCGATCTGCAGGAAAGAAGGAAAGAATTATCTTTGAAAATAGCCGAGGCAGAAAAGAAAAAAACGAAAAAGAAGCTTTTTGCTTTAGAAAAACGGTTTGCTGACCTCAGTCGCAGGCTGGTTAAATTAGAGAGCGATTAATTTTATAAAAAACGATCGTATCCGTTTTTTGGTGTATACTCTAAGAATAAAATGACCCAATTTCAGAAAATTGTCAGGAGACTATTTCAGAGGGGGAAAAAAGCTGGTTATTTAACCCAGGATCAGGTTCTAGAGTTAGTTCCTCATCCCCAGGATCATATTGATGAGCTGGATGATTTTTATGACCGCCTTTTTGACAAGGGGATTGACGTTTTTAGCGGGATTACCCAGCAGGAGATAGAAGAAGGCGAAAAGGGGGTAGTTAAAGTTGAGCCAAAAAGCATTTTAAGCATTCTAACCTCCTTTGATTCTATTGATCCGGTAAAAACTTATTTGAAAGAAATTGGCAAGATTTCCCTCTTGAATTTCGAACAGGAGGTTGATTTTGCTCAAAAAATAGAAAAAGGCTCTGAGTCAGCTAGAGTGAAGCTGATTGAGGCCAATTTAAGATTGGTAGTTTCTATTGCCAAAAAGTATGTGGGCCATAGGCTTTCTTTCTTGGATTTAATCCAGGAAGGGAACCAAGGATTAATGAGGGCCGTAGATAAGTTTGATTGGCGCCGAGGGTACAAATTTTCGACTTACGCTACTTGGTGGATTCGCCAAGCGATCACTAGGGCCATTGCTGATCAGGCAAGGACCATTAGAATTCCAGTTCACATGGTTGAGACCATGAATAGAGTTTTTCGTATCTCAAGAACCCTAACCCAGAAGTTTGATCGTGAACCGACCATTGAAGAAGTGGCCAAAGCAGCAGAGTTGGGCGAAGATAAAATTAGAGATATCTATAGAATTTCCCAGAGTACGACTTCGCTATCCACCCCTGTTGGCGATGACGAAGATTCTTTCCTGGGAGATTTCATTGAAGACTCGAGCCAGCCTTCTCCTTATGAGGAGGCCTCGCGGGAGCTTTTGAAAGAGTCAATTAATGAGGTTTTGGAGACCCTCGATCCTCGAGAGGCAGAAGTTTTGAAATTAAGATTCGGCCTAGAAGGCAAGTCGCCCAAAACTTTAGAAGAAGTGGGGAAGATTTTTAAAGTTACTCGAGAGAGAATTAGACAAATAGAAGCTAAGGCCTTACGAAAGTTGCGTCATCCTTCAAGAAGGAAAAGACTTCAGGACTATTTCGGTTGATTTTTATTCATATCTTAAAGCTTCAATCGGCGAGAGCTTAGCTGCTTTTTTGGCAGGGAAGATTCCGAAAATAATACCAATAGCAGCAGAAACACCGAAGGCAAGAACAATCGTGCTCAAGGTGATCGCTACCGGTAAGAACTTGTTCAAGGCCAAGGAGACTAAACCACCAGAAAGAATACCGAGAGCTCCGCCGCCCACGGAGAGAAAGACTGATTCTAAAAGAAATTGAGTGAGAATAATTTTCGGAGTCGCCCCCACTGCTTTTCTGAGACCGATCTCTTTGATTCTTTCAGCGACGGAAACTAGCATGATATTCATAATGCCAACACCGCCAACCAGTAAAGAAATGGCGGCAATTCCGCTTAAGGCAATAGTCATCGTCCCCAGGATCGAAGAGACCACATCTAGAAATTCCTTTTGATCAATGACGGTGAAGTCATCTTCACCTAGTCTTCTTTTCATTGCTTTTTCAATCTGGGGGATAGCCTCAGGAACAGCCTCATTGGAAACAACTTCTACATAGATAAAGCTTAGATTTTCTTTATTGAATTGATTTTTAAGGGCCGGCAGGGGGATGAAAGTTTGTCCATCGAAAGAGGCTGAACCAAGGGCCCCCTGCTTTTTTAGAACGCCAATGACAGTGTAATAAATCTCATCAACCTTAACCTTTTTGCCAATAGGACTGAAATTACCAAAAAGATCTTCAGCGATTTTGCCGCCCAGAATGATCACTTTCTTGCTGGCAAGGATATCGGCCTTGCTAAAAAATCTGCCTTCGCTTAGTTCTCTTTTGCCGACTAAGAAAAAATTATCAGTTACGCCATTGACACTAGTGCTTAATTCCTCGTTTTTGTAAGTAACAACGCCGGCGTATTCAATCATACTGACCACGTTTTTAGCCAGGGAGACCTCAGAGGTAATTTTCTTGGCGTCTTCTTCTTTTAATTTGGAATTGCTGAACTGTAGGGCCATGGTGTGTCCCTCGCCGCCAAAACCACCCTTTTTAAAATCTATCTTTCCTGGAAAAACTAAAATTAAGTTGGAGCCTAAATCCTGAAGCTGTTGAACCACAAAACTTTTTAAGCCATTGCCAATAGAAATTAAGAGAATTACAGAAAAAACACCAATAATAACACCAAGCATTGTTAGAAGAGAACGACCCTTATTTCTCTTGAGCGAGTTAAGGGCGATTCTTATTGGATAATCAATTTTCATGCTAATTTTCCGTCTTTGATTTTAATAATTCTTTTAGCCTGGCCGGCAATTTCTGTATCATGAGTGACGAGAATGATAGTTTGTCCTTGTTGATTAAGTTCCTTAAAAAGTTTCATCAATTCCTTTCCCTTTTTGGAATCTAGATTCCCAGTCGGTTCGTCAGCCAAGAGGATCGCTGGGTCATTGATAAGAGCTCTAGCAATAGCGACTCTTTGTTGTTCGCCGCCAGAAAGCTGATTGGGCAGATGATCTATTCTTTCTTCTAGATCAACTAGCTGAAGAATTTTCTTTGCCTTACTTAAGACGGGTTTCTTTTCTGAAGAGTAAACGCAAGGGAGAAGGACATTGTCTAGAACTGAGGTTCTGGGTAAAAGATTAAAACTTTGGAAGACGAAACCGATCTTGCGATTTCTGATGCTTGCCAATTGCACCTCGTCCATTTTAGAAATTTCTTGGTCTTCAAAAAAGACCCTCCCCCTGCTTGGTTTATCAAGACAGCCCAAAATATGCATTAAAGTTGATTTTCCTGATCCGGAAGGACCGATAATGGAGATAAATTCTTCCCTTTTTATTTCTAAAGAGACATTATCCAGGGCATGGACTTGGCTGCCATCCATTTTATAGATTTTCGAGACATTAATCAGTTTAAGAAGCATTTTTACTTTCCGTTTACAATCACTTGATCTTGTTGGTCTAGACCGCTAACAACTTCTATTTCTAGGTCAGTGACAATGCCAGTTTCAATTTCTTTCTTTTCTTTCTTCCCGTCTCTGAGGAGATAAACATAGGTTTTGTCATCGGTAAAAGTGATAGCAGAATAGGGAATCACGAGAGCGCTGTCTTTGTGTGCGGTGACGATTTCTATCTCGGCATTCATTCCTAATTTAAATTTCAGAACGTCTTGCTGAGAGAGCCTAATTCTGACTGGAAAAACAGTACCACCACCGCGGGTAGTTTGCGATTGGAAAGCAATCTGGTAAATTTCTGATTCAATTTTTTCTTCGGGGTAAGCGTCAAAAATTAAGATTGCCTTTTGGCCTTCTTTAATTTTGCCAATATCCACCTCATCGACATTGGTTTCTAGATAGACAGTTTGGGGGTCAACTATCGTAAAGGTAGCTGTGGCCGGAGTAATGTTGACGCCAGCAAGAGGGGTATCAACGCCGATTATCAGACCGTTGAGCGGCGAATAAATGGTAGCGAGTTGATAAGTAAGATTGCTGATTTCGTAATCTAGGACAACGTTATTCAAATCAAATTGAGCCTTTTCCAAAATCCTTTTGATGGCATCGGTAACCAAATGATTTTCTTTAGTGGTTTCGTAATCTTCTTGAGTTTGTTCAAAATCCCAACGCTCGCTTAGGTAATCATTCATTTCTTTTTCTAGTCTCATTTTAAGCTCTCTTTTGTCAAGAGAAGCTAAGGCTTGATACTTTTTCACCCAATCGCCTTCTTTGACTCCAACCCAGGCAAGCAGACCTGAAGTTTGGAATTTGACACTGGCAGCTTTTTCCGCTTTAACTATTCCTGAAGCAGAAACAATGCTTTCGATGCTTTTGCTTTCTGGGGTAGCCAGTTTATATTCTTTTTCTTTTTTGAGAATATCGAGGGGCAGGCCGCTGCCTTGTTGGTTTCGGACAGTCACAAAAACGGCGATCGCTAATAAAACGGTACCGGCGGCAATGATTAATTTATTCTTTAAATTCATATTTCCCCTCTATTTTATCACCGCGAAGCTATTTTTTGATTTTAGGAGGATCGACTCTGATTCTTTCAGCTAATTTTGAAAGATGATAAGTAACCATGACAGCCAAGAGAGTAACCAACAGTGCGTAGAGAAGAAGGGAAATAAGGCCACTGCTTTCTTTGAAATATCTCTTGACGTAGGTATCGACAAATTCCTTAATGACATTATTCCAGGCTAAAGCAGCGACTAGACCAAATCCTGAAGTGGTTAACTTGATCATTTGTTCGACCATGGCTGACTGGAATTTTCTGGCTTCTTGGCTGGCTTTTTGAATCTCTTTTTCTGCAATCACAATTCAAGTATAGCAAATTTAGATAGAGTCTTTTCCTTTGGTAATTAAAGAAATGCCTAAAGAATAGAAGACAAAACTGGCGAATTCAAAAGAAATACCATGCCAATGATAATGGTGGAAGCTTTTGAAGCCAAGAGGAATGAGAGTGATATACATTAGTTCATCAATAATCATGCCTGCGGCAAGAGCTAAAATAAAGAGACTCAGGCCCCTTTTTTGTTTGGCAATGACAAAAGATACTAGGCAAAGAAGAAGGCCAATTTGATAGTGATGTAAGCAATCGTTAAGTAAATTCCGATACCAGCTAGTCTTTAACCAATACTTTACTCCAATGACTCGAAAGAGGTTAAAGAGGATTAAAACAAAAAAAGTGATTAAAAGAAATTTTCGCTTCGCCATTAAATAAAGACAGAAACAATGGTTAGGATGCCAAAGATTAAAACTAAATAACCAAAATTAACTTTCTGCGCTATCTTCAAGAGAAAATTAATTGTTAAGAAGCCAAAAACAAAAGAGGAGAGGAGCTCGGCAAGAGAAAGAGGATTAAAAGAGAAGTCTTTTAGATTAAGGATGATGTTCCCGGCCAAGACGATGGGAAGACTCATGAGAAAACTTAGTTTAAGGGCTAATGATTTTTCGAATTTCCTTAAGAGAAGGGTGGCTACGGTTAGGCCAGATCGGGAGAGACCAGGTAAAGAAGCGGCTCCTTGCATGAATCCTAAAATCAACCCATCTTTTAATTTCAGGTCTTTTTCTCTCTTAAGGCCATAATCTCGAGACTTAATCTGAAGGAGACTGGTAATTAGAAGCAAAGCGCCGACAAAAAAACTAATTGTTTTCCCGGTTAAATTAAGGGTTTTCCCTAGATCAGCAAAACCTTTAATTAAAAGGATGCCGATTAGGCCGCTGACAAGGGTAGAGACAACTAAGAAGTTAAGGAGATTCTTAACTTCTCTGGCCTGTCTTTGATAGTTGAAAAGAGCCTTTAGGAGGGTAAAGACATCTTTTCTGAAATAGATTAAGGCTGCGAAAAAAGTTCCCAGATGGAGGAAAAGGGCCTCCTTGATTACTTGTTCCGCGTCAATGGGGTTTCTGAAAAGCCTAGCCTTAGCTAGAAAGATGGCCCCCTCAGAACTAATGGGAAGCCACTCGGCGACTCCCTGAATAATGCCCAAAATCACTTTTTCTAGCATGGTTAAAGGAAAAATTATTCTCGCTCAACAGAAATAGCGCATTCGCTGAC
>CAZMUE010000018.1:0-8882 GCA_964569725.1 uncultured Gammaproteobacteria bacterium | reverse complement strand
GCCTGATCCCCGAAGATAATGCTTATGTTTTCTTCAATAAACCAGAGGGTTTGGTTTCCATTAAAGGCATAGACCCAATGCCTGGTTTGAGAAGAATGGGGGAAACTTTGTATTCGCCAAAGGCTTCTTTTGGAAGGGTCCTAAGATTTGCTATCCAAAATCGACGCTGGAAAAGAGTTTTGGCCGCGGCCTTTTTAAACGCTCTTTTTACGGCAACTTATGGTTTAGGAAAAAATCCAGTAAGGCAAGCGAGTAATTTAAGGCGTTCAGAGATCGCAGTTTAAATTAATCTTAATCAAGATCGAAAGCAACATCCGTTATCTAAGCAAAGAGCGACAATAATCCTTTTCCCCGAGAGGGGTATTTCTTGAGGAAAATAGGCAATTTCAACCTTTCTTCCTTCTTTCCGGGAGCATAATTGCTCTTTTATTTCAGCTACCTGATCGACAGTTCTTGGGGCAATTGGCAAAGCGCTAATTTCATCGACCTCATCAGTAGTAAGCTGTCCACGGAGATTGTCTCTTAGAATGCCGCCAGCACAATTCAAGATGGGGGGGAAAAGATCTCCCATGCGTCTAAATTCCTCAGGTTCGCGATCAGATTTTGAAAACATAGTATTATTATATTGCAAGATGTCAACAAAATCAATCATATTGAAACGCCAAGGAAATCTTGTTTAGGATGGACTTATGGGATGGGTTGAGGCTCGTTGACCTTTTTTTATTTTCCCCTTTTTAGGGTTTTCGTTGAGAACGAAATCTCAAGAAGTTGTTTATAAACTTTCCCAAGAGAAGAGATAAAAGAGGTAACTTTTAGTTTCAAGTGAAGCATAATCTTTTTTTCCCTTGCTTTGTTCCACTTCAGGCAAGATCTCTTCTGCCTGTTTTAGGGAAAGGGCTTTTAATTTAGAAGCGACCTCTAGATTTTGGCGAGAAGCATGGCTATAAAAATTGTTAGCTTGTTTATACTGCCGAAGAGCTGATTTTTGCGAGGCTAAATCGTTTTCGCTGATTATTTTTTCCCAGAGACTTCTTAAGATAAACATTAATTCTCCAGCCTGATGATATTCATTGACTGACAAATCTTGCGATTTTCGAAATCGACTTAAAGAGAAAATGATCTTTTTTACTTCTAAACTAGCTTGGTCTAATTTCTTTTTATTTAAAGCTTTCTCAAATTGATCAAGGAATTTAGACGCTATATTCAAGAAGGAGTTTCTATTGTTCTGAGAAAGCTTGCTCAGAAGAAATTTAACCCTTGTTATTTGCAGGTTATTGTCAGGGTCAAGAAGAGGTTCTGGTAAGGGATTATCGAAATCTATTTGAAAGCTATAGTTATTTATTTTATTACTAGAAACTTGTCCCTCATAGGTTTGCCAAAAGTTTCCCCTTGTCGTTAATTGGCCGACAAAAAGGCGATAGTTACCGCCGTCATTAAGCGGAGAGACTTTTGCTTGGTAGATCTTTGCTTCTGGATCAGGGATAACAATAAATTGAAGATTGTCGTCTAAAGACGTTTGTCCATCCACAGAAAGTTTAGCTGGCGAGGCGAGATAGAAAATAAGGAGATTTTCCGGAGAATACGTTTGATTGGCAGCCAGAGAGGGAGGAGGTAACTCTAAAATTTCAAAGATCTTCTTAACTGGTTCATTTTGGGAAATAATTTGGCGATGATTAAGAGGAAATTCTAGCTGGGGATTATAACTTTCGGAGATGTAGGCGCTTTTTTTCAAGACCGTTTCGTCTCCTTCGCCGTGATCTATAGAAACTAGATCGCCATCAGGCCAAAGATTAAGAATTTTGTGCAATATTGAAGTCCTTTTAAGGTTAAGCCATTCTGGGGTATTGACTCCATTATTGCCCAATAAGTATTCTGAGGAAGAAGTGCTGGTTGGAGTTTGATTCAGATCCCAGAGCCAGTCATTAAAGAAGTAAAGATTCTGATGATTAACGACCTGATCGTCTTTGCGGATAAAATTAAAAGCAGGAGCAAGATCATATAGAACAGGGGCAACATTCCTCAAAATATCGGCTGAAGTTTCAAAGTCATGGCGCTTAATTTGGATAAGCAGTTGGCCAGCAATCCAACCTAAATTAATCCTATCAGTTATTTTGCCGCCGGCAAGAGCCTCATAAGCCTGAACTGCTCCTCTATGAGGACTGCCAACAGTTATCAACTTGTTAATCCTTTCGTTTAGGGGATCATAATTTTCTGCCCAGGTTCTGGCAACTAGGCCGCCAAGACTATGGCCGATAAAATTAATTTTGGCAGAAGAATTTAGGGCTTCGTTGGAAAGAATAAAATTATCAAGATCTTCGGCTGTCTTTTTAATTGGCTGGCGCCAATCATAATTCCAAATAAAAAAATTGTCATCTAGTTCATATTCAGAAGTATTGTCTATGGCCTCAATAATATTTTGATAAGTATTAACAAAGGGGGTCATTTTCCAGTCTTGGGGGGCAACCTGCTGGTCATACGCAATCGCATTTGTATTCCAGCTGGCCCCTAGCCCAGGGAGAAGAATTAGCGGGTATTTTATTTGTTGGTTCGGATTAATTTTTAAATAATCTACTTCGAATTTCGCCCATACGATTCCCGCGTTGTTCGGAATTTCTGGATTTCCTAGCCAGATATATTTTGGCCTAAATTCAGTGGGCAGCGACTCGAATTTTAACTGCTCGTTAACATAAATTTTATAGATGTTTTGAATTAGCTCTATTTTTAAAGTGTGCCATTGGCTGACTTCAGATCCATATGCATAGTAAAAATTACATCCATCAGGACAGGAAGGATTATTACTAGGAATATCCGCATTTATCGCAAAAGAGTTCGGGTGTGTCCATATCCCAAAAGTACAAACTCCACTTGGTGGAGAAGAAATTCTTGACATGAAAACAGTTTGTGCTATACAAAATCCACTTCCGTAATTTTCATAACCTCCGTCATATTTAAACCTTATTTCTAGAACAAAATCTTCTGATTGTGGAAAGATTTGGTTAGGAGTAAAGAGGTAGGGAAAGTAGCTTCCATTTGCGGCGGTGAAGTGGATTGTTTTGGGAGTGAACTCGAGATGATTATGTTCGTCTAGTAATCCCCATTTTGTTTCTTCGGTAAGTTGCCCGTCGAAACTTTCATTCAGCATAGCCTTAGCTGGTTTTGGAAGAAAAGTGATGAAGACGAAACATATGATTATAATATAGTAGAAGAATAATGCTCTGAATTGTTTCATGTAGCAATTAATAATTATTTTTAGCAAAAGTGCAGGATTTGTCAACATGAGAAACCGCTCAAAGCTAGTTGTTTTAACCATTTGTTTTAACAATGAGTTGGAAATAGAGGATTTTCTGTTTTGTCTGAACAGACAGAAGATCCCTGATGATTTGGGTGAAAAAATAAACTGTTTGTTTATTGATAACAATTCTTCTGACAAGACTATAGAAAAAATTTTATCATTAAGACAGTTTTTGCCTAAGCTTATGATAAATGTCAAAAAGAATCCCTATAATATGGGTTTCGCAAAGGCCGTCAATTTGGGATTCCGTTCTTCTGCGGCTGATTGGTTTTTATTGATTAATCCAGATGTTCAGCTCTCGAACGAAAATTCCCTACGGGCGTTATTAACATGCGCTAGTAATCATGCGGCCTCAATAATCGGAGGACTCTTGTTTGATAAGACTAAAACTATTCAAAATACAGCCTTTACCGCTCCGAGTTTTTTTACGGGAATATTTGAGTTTACTAACATCAAAAAACTTTGGCTCGATAACCCCTTTTTTAAAAAGTTTTATTATTTAAATAGAGGTTTTCCATTTTCCGTGCCGACATTTGTTGATGGCGTTTCTGCGGGTTTTATGTTAATAGATAATCGTCTGTTGAAGTTGGTAAAATTTTTCGATGAAAGATTTTTCCTGTATTTAGAAGATGTAGATTTTTGCATTCGGGCAAGGAGGATTGGAGCTAAAATTTTGTTTTGTCCGGCTGCAAGGGGGATACACTTAGGCGGAGCTAGCAGTAAGAATAAACGAGGAAAAATAGATTATAAAGCGTGGGTTGATTCCAGAAGCTATTTCTTTAAGAAACATTTTACTTTGTGGAAGAATTCATTTATACAATTAATTTTTCTAGCAGATCGTTTTGTGGTCTGGTCAATTCATGCTATAAGAAACATTGGTTCTATTTTAGTTAAAAATAATTTCAAACATTAATGTCTATTTCGGCGTTGCTCGTGGTAAAAAACGAAGAAAATCATCTTAAAAGATGTTTGGTATCCCTAAAATGGATTGACGAAATCATTGTTATTGATGATTTCTCTGAAGATAATACTGTTAAAATTGCCTTAAGTAGGGGAGCAAGGGTTTTTAGAAGGAAGCTAAATAGAGATTTCGCT
This sequence comes from uncultured Gammaproteobacteria bacterium, assembly GCA_964569725.1. GTDB lineage: Bacteria > Patescibacteriota > Microgenomatia > UBA12405 > CAZMUE01 > CAZMUE01. Next base: position 4,495 of record CAZMUE010000018.1, on the reverse strand, counting down.
TCACAGAGAAACTTTGCCCTTCAGAAATGCAGAGGCGATTGGGCATTATTCGTTGATGCTGATGAAGTAATTCCTTCTCCTCTAGCTAAAGAAATTGTGCGACGCACAGAAAAAAATAACAACACTGGATTTCTGATTCCAAGGCGTGAATATTTTATGGGAAGAGCAATGAAATGCGTTGACAAGCCTATATATGATTGGTCGCTTGGTCCAATTAAGCTCCTGCGCCTAGCTAAAAAAGAAGCTGGGAAATGGGTGGGTAGGGTTCATGAAGAATGGCAGGTGAAAGGAAAAATAGGCGAGCTAAAAAATGCTATTATTCACAACTCATTTCCAGATGTAGATACTGCCTTGAAAAAGATCAATTTGTATAGCTCAATTCAGGCTAAAGATCTTCATGATAGAAAAGCGGCTGTCTCGATACTTCAGATAGTTTTTTACCCGATAGGGAAGTTTATAAAGAATTTTTTCTGGGGACAGGGCTTCAGAGATGGCATTTACGGTTTCATTTACTGTTCACTAATGAGCTGGCATTCTTTTTTAACCAGAAGCAAGCTTTGGATTTTAAATAGAAATGATAATAGAGGAAATTCTCACTAAATTAATTATTTTCGTTTTTCCTCTTGGTCAACTAACCAGGATTTCTTTACCCAATTGGCCAATCAGTGTTTATTGGCACGATTGTTTGACGCTAGTTCTTCTCTTAATCTGGTTTCTAAGAAAAAGGAAAATCCCTCAAGCTTCTTTATCTAGGCCGATCACCATCTTTCTGGTCATGACCTTAATTTCCTGGATTTTTAATTTTTCTCGCTGGGGCTCCAAAGAGAGCTTTTTAGGCCTTCTTTACTGGCTTAGATGGTTAGCCTATGCGGGCTTTTACTTTGTTGTCTTTGATCTGATAAAAAATAAAGCGAAGCTAAAGCTTGAGTTTGAAGATGGCCTGATTATCGCCAGTACCGGAGCAGCATTTTTGGGCATGACCCAGTATTTCTTTTTTCCCGATCTGAGGCTCCTAGCGCCATTAGGCTGGGATCCTCATCTCTATCGGATTGTCGGAACCTACCTAGACCCCGGATTCACGGGTTTGATCTTTCTTCTCGGCCTTATTCTAGTGGTGAACCGGCTTTGGGAGTATAAAAAAAGCTTAAAGCATTTCTGGTTGCTGGGGATAATCCTTTACCTTGCCTTAGCTTTTACCTATTCGCGAAGCACTTTTCTAGCCGCTTTTCTGGCAGCCATAATTATCGGCAGAGCTAAAAGATCCTGGAAATTTATCGTTCTTTCGACATTATTGCTGTTGGCCACGGTTTTCTTTTTGCCCAGGAAAACAGGCGTGGGGACAAAATTAGAGCGAGAGGAAACTGTTTGGGCAAGAATAGAAAACTATCAGCAAGCCGAAAAGATTATTCAGAAACAACCTTTAATAGGAGTGGGCTTTAACAATTTGAGGATTGCCAAAAAGGAATACGGTTTTCTTAAAGACGACCAATGGCTGAGCCATTCTGGAGCAGGATTAGATAATAGTTTTCTCTTTGTCTGGGCCACCAGCGGTATTTTTGGTTTAGCTACCTATTTCTGGTTGCTTAGGAAATCATTCTTCGATGGCGGAGAGGTGATAATAAAAGCTTCTTTGGGAGCAGTTATTGCTCACAGCTTTTTCAACAACTCGCTTTTTTATCCTTGGATTATGCTTTGGCTTTGGCTGCTTTTAGCCGTTAAGGAGCTTCGTAAGTAATATTGAGTTCAGTTTCAGTCCTGTTTCCGGCTCGATCCTTGGCAATAATCTTAAAAGTATTTTTTCCTTCGGAAAGAATCTGCCGACTGGAAAAATCTCCGCTTGGTTCAACAATGACAACAGAATCGTTAATGGTTATTCTTGAGCCTTCATCGGTTCTGCCGACGATTTCAATACTTTGGTTTTCCACCACACTGTTGTTGGCTGGTGCGGAAAGCTCCAGGGAAGGGGGAATGGTATCGTAGGTAATGGTGATTTCGCCGGAGCGTTCGCTAGAGTTGCCTGCCTCATCTTTGGCAATAGCGCTGATGATATAGGGTCTTTCTTCAGAAAAGTCGATTTCTGCCTGGAATTCACCCTCAGAGTTTGCCGCTACCTTGTTATAAAAAGTGTCGTCCAAATAGATTTCTATTACTGATTCGCTTTCTGATAATCCGGCGATTTCAATCTGAGCACTGCTGGTGGCGTCAAAAGAATAAATTAACCTTGGTGGAGCGGGAGGGAGATCGTCTTGCTGCTCTTCTGGTGAGGGGGTGTTCCTGAACCTTAAGTCGCCCAAAAAAACAGCGAATTTGATTAAAAGAGGAATGCCAGCGAAAATGAAAATCAGAACCAAGCCTAAGGTGAGAACGCCAAAAGCAATAGTTCTTCTTCGGTTTTTAAGCTCTTCTTTTTTCTCTAGGCGAGAATAAAATTTAGCCATTGTTCAAGGACATATTTTAACACCCTGCTATGAAAAAACAAAGGAAAGTCTGGAGCCGATGAGCAGAATCGAACTGCTATCGACGGTTTACGAAACCGCTGCTCTGCCGTTGAGCTACATCGGCACAGCCATATTTTAGCAGAATCACAGAAACAGAGGATTATTTAGCGCTTTTCGTGGGGAGCGATAGTGAAAGAACCATCGTCTTCTAGCCTTAGGGTAACTTGACCAGGGGAAAAATAGCCGTGGCCCTCATCCCGTTTATTGTCTAACGGATGCCTTTTTCCAAAAGAGCTTCTTGAGGCAATAAAAACAACTGGTTTTTGTGGTCTTAAGGTTCGCCAATAGCAACAACGATCTATTGTGGTTCCGTCGCGAGCTGTTTCGATTCTTTCCTGGCTGCCAAGAGATAGCATGGCCGGTCTGTCGACAGTTCCAAAAACAACCATAGCGTGTTCTTTCCTTACAGTTTCGAGATCAGTTTGTGTTACTCTTGGTTCCCTGAATGCGGCGAAGACAACTCTAACCCGATCCCTTGGTAACGGTTACGTTAAAAAAGCGACAGGTATCTATATCAAGTGGATGGTAGGGTTGAGGGGTTCCAACTGTTCTTCCAGAATCATCAAGGCCTCGAATATCGGGATGTCTTCTAAGAAAGACAACGGGTTGTCCTTCGATTTCAGGATCCCTTAATCCACGATCAAGCTCTACTAACTTAGCCATAATTAATATTATAGCAACAAGCGATTTTCAAAGTCAATCTTGTCTTGGAGATAGCCGAAACAACCCTTTTCTTACCCTTTCAACGTCTACTTCATTCCATAGGGTTTGGTGATAGTCAAAACAGAGCGGGAGTGAACCGTCAGGGAGGCGAGTAGCTGCGGGAGCGCGGCAGAAATAAAGATCCCCAGAGGGGTCAGTGACCAGCAAACAATGATCGTGAGGTCCTTCTATGCCGCCTTTTCTTCCGTTAATGTCGCAGATCTGGTTACAACCGACAAATGGATATCTATCATCAGGTGAGTTGATGCTGAAGCATCTTGATAATTTAGCTGTTTCGCTGCCAGACTTTATAGCTCGCGCTAGAGAAAGACTTCTAGAAAAACTTTCTTCTCCTGGTTTAAGCAATCCTTGCTCTTGCAGCCACCTGACATTAGCCTGAGCCTTGTGCTCAACTAGCTCTTCGAATTCTTGACTCATTCTAGTTTTCCCAGACCTTAATTACTTTAAGAGCGGGATAGGGGATTCGGACCCCTGTTTTCACCTTGGGAAGGTGATGTTGAACCACTCAACTAATCCCGCAATCTCTGCCAATAAATAATTATAGCCTGCTTAAGCTGCTTTTAAAAGCAAAAGTAATTTACCAGTCCCCGTCAGTCTTATCTTGGGATTTTAATGGTGACCCCCTCTGAGATTTGATTAGGATCGCTGATCTGATCGCGATTAGCCCCCCAAATTTTTGGCCAAAGATTCGTGTCGCCATAAGCCCGAGCGGCAATTTTACTTAACCAATCACCCTTTTGGATCGTATAGGTTTCACCAGTGATTTCCGGTCCGTAATAAACCGCAGCGACTGGAGTTTTTACGCTGGTGTTAGGAATGGTTAATTTCTGCCCAACTTCAATCAAATTAGGTTCAGCGATTTGATTTTCTTTGGCAATGTCTACCCAATTGTAGCCAGAACCATAATATTTCTCGGCAATTTTCCAAAGATGGTCTCCCTTTTGCACCTCATAAGTAGCGGGTAATGTCATCAATGGTTTAGGTGGTGTTTGTCCTACGGTTTCCTCACTAACCTGTTCTTGGGTTTCTGGTTCAATGATAATTTCCCGAGTTTTTCTTTGAAAATAATTGTAGATCAAGCCGCCGATTAAGAGAACAATGCCGATCCCAAAAATCATGCTGATAGTTTGCTCAGACGATTTAATTGTCTTAAGAGTTTCTTTTAAAGTCATTTATGTATTTTTGTCGTGTTCACCTCCTTTTGGGCAGTGATTCTTGGGCAGAAGATTCTGTGGGCAGCGAGCGGGGCCAACGGGATTCGAACCCGCAACCTT
>CAZMUE010000017.1:0-9056 GCA_964569725.1 uncultured Gammaproteobacteria bacterium | reverse complement strand
CTGGAGGTGCAGAAGTAGTAAGGGTAGTCAGGTATTAAGCTGATGGCTTTGTCCTAAAACTAGAGTTTCGGCCCCCTGAAGTATAATTGTTTTTATGAGATTATTGGAGATAGCGGCAAAGTCAGAAGATCCCCAAAGAGGTTTTGTTTTCCCAGACAGTATTGGCCAGGTTTTGGAAGAACAAGAAGCTTTCGGGCTCCCGTTAGCAAAAACCTGCAGTTTAGCAGAATTAACTGGGAAGATCCCTATTTCCAGAAGAGCTGTTTTGGGCACCTTAGCTGCAGATATCGTTTCTTCAATTCCTCTTTTCCAAGCGAGACCAAGAGTCGGTCTTTCGGAGACTAATGCCAGGAAAGCAGAAATAGTCTATTCAGGACCGACTGATAAGCCAGAGGTAGCTTTAACCGTTGATGATTGTTTTGATCTGGAAGCCGCTGATCATATGGCCGGAGTCGCCGCAGAAAGCGGTTTCAGAGTCACTTTTTTCCCAGTAGGTTCAGCAATTTGCAGAGACAGAGATTTCTGGAGAGAAGTGGTTGGCATGGGTCATGAGTTGGGTAACCACACTTGGAGTCATGCCTATCTTGATGTAGACGCGATAGGAGAAGCGGGCATTAGAGAACAGATTGCCAGAGCCAATGAAGAAATTGTGGCGGTTACTGGATTCTTGCCGAAAGCTTTTCGGCCTCCAGGAATGTATGGTTTTACTCCTGGGGTTAATCGACAATATCGCGATTGGCTCTGCGGAATTATTTTCGAGTCCGGTATTCCTGATGTTGCCTTATGGAATGTAGATACCTGCACTTAGGCAATCAGGTTGGGTAGAGGTCAGGGGGAGACAGATGGCCAGATTATTGAGAGAATTGCCGGGGTCGTTGGCAGTGCGCCTAACGGAGCCATAATCTTGGCTCATACTAATGGTTGGGATAGAGCTGCTTTCGCTAGCGGAGTAGCTCGCTTGGTCGGCCGGGGAAAAACATCAGTTACTTTTTCGGAGATGTTTGGTCTTTTGCCGCCAATACAAAATACAATTAGCCATCCTCCCGGGCACCACATTCCAGAATAATTACTTTACCGAAGAGCTGATGATATCCTCAACAATCATCCTGGCCCATGGGGGGTATTCGTCCTTAATAATTCTTTCAGAGAACCAGTAGCCCGAAGACTCAATTAGGCCTTTGGCATTTAAGGTATCCAGGGGGTTAATTCTCACCTTAATTTTTTCCTGTCCGATTTCAACCAGGACGCCGTAACCTAAACCTGGCCGAAGGACGATTATCTGGCTAAAGACTTTTGATGCCAGATCTTTAGTTTCTGGGTCAAGGAGAAGTGATTTAGCTAGACGATCAAGCTTTTTCTGATCAAAGTGAGCTTGGTATTTTTTAGCCCAGAGCTGTAATTTGGTTTTTAACCTTTGTTTAATCTTGTCCAGCGGCCATTCTTTACCGGCAAGAACCATTTTCTTAACAAAACCATTGAGGGTTCCCGTATCTCTAGCTTTTTTGACGGTTTTGATTTTTTTAATGAGCCTGTGACCGTCTTGGTAAAAAGCGTCTATAAGAATTAATTGGATTTCAGCCAAGAGCTTGTCAATTCTGGCTAGGCCTCTCCAAAAATTTCCCCAATGGTGAGGGCAATGGTAGCAAGAGATTTCAATGCCTCTTTTGGTTAGCTTGGGTTTTTCTGGAGAATGGAAAAGATTAAGAGCTTTTCTGAATTTTGGGTGATCAATTAGAAGCTGGGAGAGGAGGTAGCTAAATTCAGTAGGATAAACAATGGCTAAATCATGATTTTTGACAGAAACCTTTTTGGCCCTGGGAATTTTAAGAAAATGAAGATGGAAAATTCTTACTGATTGGCCGCCAGGAGCAGGGTTGCCAAATTTATCTTTAGTAAAAGAAAAAGGAGTGGCGTTATAGCCAAAAGCGATTTTGGCTTGAGGAGGTTGTTGTTGATAGGTACTAATCACCGTGGTTACAATTTTAGCCAGAGACCGTAATTGTTCTTTTTTTAGGAAGCGAAGCGAAGGGGTAAATCTGGACGAAAGAAGCCAGAGCTGGAGATGAGGATATTTGGGAGGCAAATAGGCTCTTTTGGGAAAAACCAAAGCCCATTGGTTTTTTAGCTGTTGGGCATCAACAAAACCGCCCTTTCTTTTGAAGACTGATTCTAAAACAGCCTGGCCGTTTTTAATCCTAAAAATGCCTAGCATTTCTGGGGCGACCTTTTGCCTGACTTGCTTTGGTTTCAGAGACGACCAAGGGTTAAGGAAAAGCTCTTTATTGGCCTCATAGGAGAATTCATAGATGGTTCTTGGGAAAGCAAGGACTGTTTTTCTCATCAAGAATATTCTATAATATTATCAGGTAAATGGTAAAGATTAATTCCGTTGGTCAGGGAAGAGTTACGATCAACCAGGATAAGTATCATCAAGCTTTGATTATTGGCGACGAAGCAATTGAGAGAAACGCCTCGCGATTAAAAGAACAATACGGCACTACTCACAAAATCGGCCCTTGGGAAAAAGTGGTCCTTTTTTCCAGCAACCCTGAAGTTATTCTCATTGCCACTGGTTGGCAAGGAGCTTTGGAGGTGGGAGAAAAATTCAAAGCCCAGGCGCAGAAAAGAAGCATTGAGTTCAAAGAAGTTCTAACCGGGAAATTTAAAAAGGCTTATCATGATTTAGTGAAATCAGGAAAAAGAGTCAATGCCTTAATTCACACTACCTGTTGAGATGAAAATTACGGTCGCAAAATATGCTGGTTTCTGTCCAGGAGTAAAAAGAGCTTGGGCTTTAGTTGAAGAAGCGGCTAAGAAAAATCAGCGTCAGGTCTTCATTCTTGGGGAGCTGATTCATAATCGTCAGGCCATTGAAAGGCTCGGAGAATGGGGAGTGGAAACAGTAAAGACCCTTAAAGAGGCGAGAGAGAAGAATAGGGGTAATGCTTCGGTAGTGATTAGGGCCCATGGTGAACCGCCAAAGACTTTTGAAAGATTAAGGAAACAGAAGATTGAATTTATTAACGCCACTTGTCCTTCGGTGGCCAGAGTTCAGCAACTGGCCAATAAATTAGAAGATAACGGCTATTTACTCATCGTTTGCGGCGAAAGAGGCCATCCTGAAGCTAAAGCGACGGTTGGTTATACTAAAAACGGAGTTATTATTTCTTCGGTTAATCAAGCTAAAAAATTGCCCAGGATTCCGAAAGTGGCCGTCATTTGTCAAACCACTTTTTCTAAAAAGACTTTTGAGGAAATTTGCGCTGTTCTTCAAAAAAAAGCGGGAGAATTTAAATTCTCAGGAACAATTTGTAATTTTACCCAAACAGCTCAACAAGAGGCAAGAGAATTGACCGAAAAAGTAGATTTAATTATTGTTATTGGCGGCAGGCACAGCTCTAACACGAAAAGATTAGTTGAAGTGGCCTCAGAAAAAGTGAAAACTTATCATATTGAGACCAAAACAGAGATTAGGAAAAGATGGTTTAAGGGGATAAAAACAGTTGGTATTTTGGCTGGAGCCTCAACTCCTGATTGGATTATTAAAGAAGTCAAGGATAAAATCAGAAAATATGATTAAGAGGATAAAGACCAGACAGATTAAAGTAGGTAAAGTTTTAATTGGCGGTGATGCTCCTATCTCGGTACAGTCCATGTGTTGTACTAAAACTGCTGATGTTAAAGCTACAGTTAAGCAAATTAAGGAATTAGAGGCAGTCGGTTGCGAAATTATCAGGGTGGCTGTGCCCGATATGACGGCAGCGAAAGCTCTTGGCAAGATAAAAAAACAAATTAAGATTCCTTTAGTAGCTGATATCCATTTTGACTATCGTTTAGCCCTAGAGTCAGTTGAGCAGGGAGTTGATAAGGTGAGAATCAATCCTGGCAATATTGGCTTTAAGGAGAAAACCGAGGCGGTGGTTAAGGCTTGTAAAAAAAAGAAAGTTCCCATTCGCATCGGCATCAACGTCGGTTCTTTGGAGAAGGAGATTCTGGAGAAGCATCATGATAAAGCAACCCCAGAAGCAATGGTGGAATCAGCGGCTAGGCATATCAAGATTCTTGAGGATCTCGATTTCTATGATATTTGCGTTTCTTTAAAGGCTTCTGATGTTGTTCGGACCATTGAGGCTTATGAGCTTTTTTCTAAAAAGTTTGATTACCCGCTTCATGTTGGCATTACCGAGGCTGGAACAATTTGGTCAGGTTCAATAAAAAGCGCTGTCGGTATGGGGACGATTTTGGCTAAAGGAATTGGCGACACGATTAGGGTTTCTTTAACTGGTAGCGTGACTGAAGAAGTTAGGGTTGGTTTTGAAATTCTCAAATCTCTTGGTTTGCGCCAAAGAGGACCAATTCTCATTTCTTGTCCGACTTGTGGCAGGACAGAAATAGACTTGGTTGGTTTGGCTAATAAAGTGGAGAAGGCCATTGCTAAAGTTGAAAAACCAATCAAGGTGGCGGTGATGGGCTGCATAGTTAATGGTCCAGGCGAAGCTAGGGAAGCTGATGTTGGTGTTGCTGGCGGTAGAGGTGCGGGCGCCATTTTTGTTAAAGGCAAAGTGATTAAAACCGTGCCGGAAAAAAATCTTCTTGCCGAACTCTTAAAAGAAATTGATAAAATAGTGAAGTAATGCCAAAGAATAATCTTGCTTTCATTATTTTGGCTAATAATTCCGAGAAAGTAATCACCGACTGCTTAGAATCTATCAAGTGGGCGGGAGAAATTATCGTAATCGACAACAATAGAGATGGTTCTAAAGATAAGACCGTAGAGATTAGCAAAAGCTATCAGGCAAAAGTAATCCATTATAGAAAAGGAATTTTAGCCGATTTTCGTACTTGGGTAGTGAAAGAAGCATTTTCTGATTGGATTTTCTATTTAGACGCTGATGAAAGAGTTACCAAAGAATTAAAAGAAGAACTCATTAAAATCTCAGCCGGAAAACCCAGAGAAGACGAAATCGGCGTTTATGATGTTCCTAGAGACAATTTCTTTTTAGGCAAAAAATGGCATCGGGGAGATTGGGTGACGAGGTTCTTCTTTAAACCAAGGTTGATCAAATGGCAGGGTAAGCTCCACGAAACCCCCATTTTTAAAGGCAAATTGGGGAAGCTTAAGCATCCAATTAACCATTGGACTCACACTGATTTGGAATCAATGACGCTCAAGACCTTGAGGTGGTCTAAAATTGAGGGAAAACTGCTTTATCAGGCCAATCATCCCAAAATGGCTGGTTGGCGTTTCTTAAGAATGATGCTGGCAGAATTCTATAAAAGATTAATTAGGCAGCAGTACTATAAAAACGGAGTTGAGGGCTGGATTGAGGCAATTTTCCAAAGCTTTAGTGTTTTCATGACTTATGTTCGGCTTTGGGAATACCAGACCGGCAAGCTTGATTCCAAAGACAGACCAGAAGATCATTATTAAAGTAATTTTGATATAATTAAATTATTATATCTCAGGGATAGCTAATGCAGATGGAGTCACGCAGATTTTCTTCAGGTTTTAAAACGGGTAATAATTAATAATTCTTTTCAAGATATAGACAATGTCAGAAAAACCCATAACCGTTATCTTAGGAACTCATCCCAATGAAGAGGTGGGTAGAGTTATTGGTCAGTTAGCAGTCCAGGAATGGCGGAGGGCAGGAAGAGAAATAGAAGTGATATCATTGCCGACGGTGATTGACGGTAAGCCGTGGTATGAGCGGTTTGCAGAGCCTGGAGGCTTGACAGCCAGAAATGCTCATGAGGTTTTAGTCGCGGCAGAGAGGGAAGGATTGTGTCTTTCTTTCCACGACGGTCCGTTACCCTTTGGCAATAGAGGCGAAATTTGGCGGCATCAGGATAAATTGCTAGTGGTTGAAATTAATGCTCCCTACTGGGAGGAGACAGAAGATTCAGAGAGACGCCGTTTTGCCGGAATTGCCCTAGCTAGAGGAGATCGGTATGCGGCAACCTGCATCGGTTCTGGTTCAATTTGGGACTCCATTGCTAGTTTAAGACTTAAACCAAAGACACTAGTTCCTTTTCTGATAGCTATAGCCAGAGACGCAGAAGGAATGAAAACATATTTTAACTGGTCGTTTTGAGAAGGCTAACTATTAGCGTTATAATAAAACTATGAATAGAGAACAATTGGCTGAAATAATGGCAGCAAGGCATTGCGTTTACATGCAAGATGTAGGCGAGGGGAGTGCTATTAGAGAGAGAAATCCTGGTAGCGATCGAGTTCTTGAGGTTTGGATGGGAATGAGTGTCGAGGGCGTCTTTGAGAACGGTCACTGGAGACTTTCGGATGGAGATATACAGGCTATAAGAGGTCGTTATCCAGGAATTTTTATTTTTCCCTCCCGTGGCTAATCCCTTACGAACTGGCTGATTGATAATTTCTCAGGCCCCATTTAAAGATAAGGTGAGAAATAAAGTATAAAGCGGCAAAAACAAACCAGGCGTAAAGCAAATAAACCTCTTCTAGTTTATTCAGAAAGACAGCGGTCGGGATAAAGGTGAAAAAGAGGATAGGAATGCCGAAGGTAAGAAAGTCTCTAAGCCTGGGTGGATAAATTCCAGCCGGGTAGCGATCAAAATCAGTGGCTTCTAAGACACAATCCATGACTGAACGGGAATCAATGAAAAACAGAGATAGACTGGCGGCAATGAAATAAGTGAAATAGGCAATCCAATAAGAACAGAAGAGCATTATTAGAAAGACCAATAATTTTATTGGGCTTACTTCTAAAGACAGTTTTCTAAAAGAGATTAAAAAGATGGCCAGGGCATTAAAAATACTGCCAACGGCAGTGAAATCTAGAGACTGGAAAGAAGTGAGAAAGCGAGGATTAATCGGTCTTAGAAGAATTTGGTCAAAACGACCGTTTTTAATAGAATCAATGGTCTTTCTTAAATTAGTCAAAAAAGTGCTCCAGCAAAGCAGAAAAACAACTTCATGGACGCCAGTCAAAAAAACAACTTCCCAAAAATTCCAACCTGCCAGTTCTTTAACTTGAGAAAAAATGACATTGATTAGAATTAACATAGTCGCTAGCCAGACAATTGGCGCTAAGCCAATAATTAAAGCATTGGTTCTAAAAGTAAGAACTTCTACGACGCTAAATCTTACCAGGCTGTAGTATGCTTTGAGATAGCGCCAAATAGTTTTTCTTAATCTACTGGCCAATCGCCTCATATTTTCTGATGCCTTTCCGCCAAACTTTTCTTAATAACCAGAGACCAGCTCCAATCCAGACAAAGGAAACTATGAGGCCCTTAAGGATCTGAGAGGAACTAAAAGTTCCTTGATAGAGCTTGATGGGGAAATAAAGAGAATATTGAAAAGGAAGAAAAGAACTGATTTTTCTGAGAGTGGTTGGCAGAACATCTAAAGGGATCACTTCGCCAGCTAAAAAGCCAATGGTTAGGCCAATGACAGTTGAGAAAAGCCGGATATCGGTAACCCAAAAAGCAGTGAGGGCATGAAGAGCATTGAAGATGAAATTGAAAGTCAGAGCAATGCCCAAAAATAGGACGAAAAGAAGGAGGTGATCTATCCTGGGGAAGTTGAGATACAAAGGAAAGAAGAAAAAGAAGACAATGGCTAGGCCAATTCTGATTAAAACCTCAAAGAGCCGATTGGCCAGGAAAAAAGAAAACCAGGTTTTTAAATAACTAAGGGGCTTGATGAGATAAATAGAAATAGTCCCGTCTTTAATTTCATTGCCGATATCTCTAGCAGTGTTGCCGCGAGTGGTGAAATGAAGAATTTTAGTCATTACTAGATAAGTAAACATGGAGGCAAAGGTGTAGCCTTTAAAATCATTGGTTTCTTTAAAAACAGCTTTAAAGATAAAAAGCATTACTGCTAAGGTGATGATGCCTCGCAAAAGGTGGGCGAAAAAGTCAAAGCGATATTCCACGCTTTTCTGCCAACTGGCCTTAAAAAACTGAAAGTATTTGGCCATAAAAATATTTTATCACCAAGACTTGTCTATGAGCTATTGACTTCCAAGCTCTTTTCTCTTAATCTGGATCTAGGAAATGACGAGAAGGAATCAAATCTTTCTGATAATCTTTTTATTTTTATTGCTACTGGTTTTGATCTATTTTGCTTTTGGCCGCACTTTAGCTCCTAAGCTGATTAGGAACAAAGAAATAACTGTTCCGGCCACAGAAGAGCTTCCCGAATTGTCCTCTCCGTTAAGAGCGGTTAGTCTTGAAGAAGATAACCTTAAATATAGCTCTAAACAAAATGGTCCTGGAGCAGACGGGCATTTAGTTTTTTTCGCACCAGAAGGGACCAAGCTTTACCCCATTTTTTCAGGAACAGTCGAAAGAGTCGGCGTCTATCCCGAGATGTCTGACATTATTGTAAAAAAAGACGATCAAGAGTTGAGAGCAAGCTACCTTGTTTGGGGAGAGGTTTTGGCAGAAGTCAATCAAAAAGTAAATCAAGAAACGGAGATCGCTATTTTAGGAGAACCTGGTAAGGGGCCGGGGGTAATGGGTGGAGCTAACTTGGGAATCTGGGTTTACGATGAAGCAGGCGATAGCGTTGATCTAGGCTCTTTAAAAGAGAAAATTCTAAAGTAAAGAGATTCAAACCTTCTTTTTCGATTTCTCTTGACTTCCTGTGAAACAAAGTGCTAAGATTAAATTATTAATGAGTGGGCGTTGGGCGAAGTTTAAACCTGCTCGTTGTTTGCTTCAGACTTCTGAACAGAGACATTTTTTAACTAAAATTACCCTTCTTGACAATCCTATAATATTGTGTTATCATTTGCCCAAAGGAAAATAGCAAATGGGGATTTTTGGCAGAAAAGAACAAGATCGATCGATTAGCGTTTTGGTGGCTGATTTAAGGCTTCAGGCAACAAGAGTTGCCAATACAGAAAGAGCCAAAAGGGGCTTGCCCCTACTGGTCGAAGATTCGGACAAGAAAGAAAAACGGCAGCCTACTATTGACGGGCGGGCTTATGTAGTTTCAGATAGGGACACTTTTATTTTTGATGCTACTACTGGAAAGCTTGTTAGGCCAGCTCATCCGGATCTATATT
>CAZMUE010000016.1:0-9921 GCA_964569725.1 uncultured Gammaproteobacteria bacterium | reverse complement strand
GATGCTCGACTTTCTCTGGAAATGACAACCAAAGCTCTTCCTCCGGGAGATCACCCGAAATTTCTCCAGGGATGGGAAATAGGCAGATTCTGGCTCGGAATTACTAACGAGGTCGTGATCCGCTAAGAAATCTACTTTCTTGATCGATACATCCCCGGAAGCGGAATTTCTCCTAAAAAAGATAATCCCCTAGGAAGATTCCTCGTGTCTGTGCGAAAAGTCCCGAAGAAAATAATCCCCCCTTTTAAGCCTAAGGCTAGAATGGGCCTGGCTCGATAAGGCAAATCGTTGGGTAAAACTATTTCTTTGCCCCCACCGGTAAAGCTTATTTCCCAACAACCTTCTAAAAGGGGTTTTTTACTTTCTTGTATTAATCCCCAGCCTGTTTTTGAAATCCTTGGCGTTTCTTCTTCCCTCGTAGCAAAATCAGCCTCCTCTTAAGATAATTGTAGCCAACCCAGGCAGCAATCACAAGAGATGGGCCTGGGATAATTTAATCTTGAAAACTGCTGGCAATTTTCTCCTTTGAGTGGGGTAAAAAATGGGGATGTAGTTGTCGGTCAGGCCTTTATGGTCTTGCCAAACAATCGCCATGAGTTCTTTCCCTACTTGGCTTCTATAAAAATCGTGGCGCAATCCTTTCTCAATCTCAGCTAATCTCTTAGCTCTTTCCTTTTTAACCCCCTCAGGAACTATTCCCCAATCCTCTTGCTTTAATTTAGCCAAAGTCCCTGGTCTAGCTGAAAATCTGAAAATATGGATTTTGCCAAAAGCAATTTTTTTTGCTACATTAATCGTTTTTTGAAAGTCTAATTCTGTTTCCCCAGGGAAACCGACAATAATGTCAGTACTGAGATTAAGATTTTCTGCGCGTCGCAAAATGTTAGCTACCCCTTGAAAATCCTGAATCGTGTAATTCCTTTTCATCAGCCTTAGGATTTTATTACTTCCGGATTGCAGACTAAGATGCAAGTGTTTGGCCAGCCGATCCCTCCCCGCTCCTTGATAAATCTTCAGAAGCTTTCTGGCCCATTGCTCTGGTTTTCCGCAAGTTTCTACCAATCTAGGATTAATAGACCCAAGCCGAATCAATTTTATTTTTGTCTCTTTCAAGATCGTCTCTATTAAATCAAGCCAGGTTTTGCCTTGATCATCATATTGGGAAATATTAATTCCGGTCAAAACCACTTCCAGGACTCCTTGTTCCACGGCGGCGTTAATCTCTTTAATTACTTCTTTTACGGGCCTACTCTTGGGCTTCCCTCTTATTAACCTGGTTACGCAATAGGCACAAGCATTAGAGCAGCCCGTTTGAATCTTAACTAATTTCCTAAATCTCTTTAGGCCTCGCCCTTTTGAGCCTTGTTTATTAATTAGGACCCGCCACTTCTGACCATTACTTAACATCAAATCAACGCCACCAGGCTTTATCCCCCCTAAAAGTTTTAATTTATCTACCCAGCAACCAGCCACGATCAATCTTGCCCGGGGATTGATTCTCTTAAGCCGGCAAATTGATTGCCTTGTTTCTTTCTCTGCTTTTTGCGTAACCACACAGGAGTTGATGATCAACAAATCTGCCATTTTTGCCGAACTAGCCTTTTCCCAACCAGAACCGATCAACAAATCGGCTATTTCCTGACTTTCGGCTTGGTTAAGACGACAACCTAAGGTTATCACAGAAAACTTTTTCATTTTTCTTGATAATTTTACCATCGAAGATTAAAATACATTCATGGCTAAAGAAAGAATTTGCGGCAACTGTGTTTTGTGGAAACCTCAGCCAGGAACCACTTTGCCAAGAGAGGATTTTCTGAAAAGAGCCGTCCAAATTTATGTTAATCTTTTGGCTACCCCTGGCCCAGGATTTATCAGGGCAATAGAACAACAAGTCGGCCGAAGGCTTACGGTCACAGTCGGAACCATGGGTTGTCTAGGGGGAACTCTCTCTGAATTTGATTTTGCTCCTTGCGCTACTGGGCAGTTCACCCCAAAGGAATAAAAACAGCTCCAAAAAAAAGCAGGACGGCAGCAATAAAAATTCCGGTCATGAGTCTAGGCAGGAACTGAACGAGTACCCAAACGCCCTGGGAAACGCTCATTTTGAAGGTTAATATGGTCATCTCCAGCCCTCCAGTATCAACTAAATCTCTTATTAAGATGAACAGATTAAGCAAAACAAATAATCCTAGGCTAATTCCCAAGAATAACCGTCTGCTAATTTTCGCCTCTCTTTCCTCAATAGCTAAGATAATCTCTCCAGCAAACTGGCGGTCTAATTTCCTATCTGGCAATAGCTTTTTCAAAAGCTCTCTTTCTATTTTCATCTTTCCTCCTTAATCGCCCTTCTTAAATGGTCTCTACCTCTTTTAATCCAAGTTCTGACTGTGTTGAGCGGTAACCTTAAGATTTCGGCAATTTCTTTATACTTCATTTCTTCAAAGTAAAAAAGAGAAATGGCCGCCCTCTGGCCTGCTGGCAATTTCAAGATCAGCTTCTTAATTTTCCTAATCTGCTGCTGCTCGATTACCTCTTCTTCTTGCCCTTTAGCTCCACTAGCTACCCCCCAATCCTCCTCTAGCCTCAGAGCATACTTTTTCTTCCTAAGAAAATCATAGCAGCAATTAGTGCTGATCCTATACAGCCAAGGCAAAAACGGCCTCTTTTCATCAAATCTCTTTAGACCAAACCAGGCTTTGATAAAAGCCTCCTGACTGCAATCAAAAGCATCTTCCTCATGAAGGATAATTCTTCGGCAGTGATTGTAAATCTTATTTTGGAACATGAGCACTAGTTCACCAAAGGATTTTTTGTCACCTTGTTTTGACTTAACAATCAGCTCTTTTTCTTCAACCATAAAGAGATTTTATCATTGCTCTCAATGTGCTAGAATTCTTCTAATGTCTTTACCTATTTTCCTTTTAATCATTGCTCATTTTTTGACAGATCTCTGTTTCCAGAGCAAATGGATTGCAGACAACAAAAGGTTTTTCAATAAACAAATGCTCGTCCATGTCTTTATCAGCACCATTGGCTTGTCTTTAGTCCTCTTTAATTATCTTCTCCCTTTAAAAGCCCTTAGCGCCGCTCTGCTCTGGTTGTTCACTCATCTGCTCGTTGATATTGCCAAAACGGAATTAAATCAACGCCTTCCTAAACCTTTTTACTGGCCTTTATTCGGCTTGGATCAAATCCTTCATTTAACAGTAATCTTTTTGATTAGCCAGGCCTTTTTCCCTTTCTGTTTTTAAGCTGCTTTAAAATACTACGTCTTTCAAGAATAATTTGTTTCGTCTTTACTCCTATAGTTTGAAATTATTGTAAAAATCTGCTAAAATGGTATCTGTCTTTCAGGATGATATTAATATTCACTCTGGCTGAAAGATTAAGGGAGGAGCTAATGCGAGAAAGAGAAGTTGGTTTTTTGGAAGCACTAGGAATCTGGCTAGACAATATTGGCCATCGAGGCGTTGCCTTTGGCTGCCACCCAGATGAGATTACACAAGCAGAAAAAATATATACGCAAAGACAAATCGCAGGCAGGCAACCAACCGAGACAGCTAGACAAGCTTTTCCGCAGCTCTTTAGACCAGAGCAAGATCAGGCTACCAAAAAAGGAGGCTCACCTCCTCCTCGCTTGATTGGTTAAGCCTCCTTTTGATTACTTTAACTCAACTTGAGCCCCAGCCTCTTTAAGCTTTTTCACGGCTTCTTCAGCAGCTTCTTTCTTAGCTTCTTTAAGGACTTCTTGAGGCATTTTTTCAGTCATATCCTTCGCTTCTTTTAATCCCAAAGAAGGATTAATTTCTCTTAGGGCCTTAATGACGTTAATTTTATTAGCTCCAGAATCAGTCATAATGACATCAAAACTGGATTTTTCCTCTGCTTGAGCTCCAGCATCCCCTGCTCCAGGAACAGTTGCTCCTACAGCTGCCACTGGTGCGGCGGCAATTGCCTGCACACCAAATTTATCTTCTAGGGCTTTAACTAAGTCAGAAAGCTCCAGAACAGATAAATCACTCACTTCATCAATAATTTTTTGCAGTTTGCTGGAAACTTTAGCTTCTTCTTTCTTTTCTTCTTTTACTTTTTCTTCAGCTTGAACTTTTTGATCGTCTGACATTGATTTCACCTCCTTTTAGGTTTTACTTAATGAAACCGAATTTTTAATGATTTAATTCTCTGTTTTTGCTGCTGCTGCCTTAAGAACCAAAAGCAGTCTTGTTTGATTGTATTTCAAGCTAGCAATTAGCCTTGCCAAAGGATTAGCTAGACCGCCGACAAATTGGGCTAAAAGAACCTCTCTAGCAGGCAGCGCGACGAACTTTAAGACTTCCTCTGGCCCTAGAAGCTTATTCTGATAAACTCCGTATTTAAACTCCGGCTTTTCAAACTGCTTTCTCGCTTCCTCGACCTTTTTCAGACCAGAAACCTCATCTTCATTACTAAAAACTACCGCTGTCGGCCCAGTCAAAAGTTCAGGCAGCTCAATAGAAAGACCAGCTAGAGCCCGGATTATTAGAGTGTTCTTGAAAACCTCTAGGCTTCCGCCCACTTGTCTAATCTTATCTCTCAATTCATTAAGCTGAGGGGCAGTTAGACCTTGATAATCGATCAAGGCTACGGTTTTTGCGCTGGCAATCTTTGATTTTATATCCTCAACCGCGAATATTTTTGCCTGTTGAACCATTTCTTTCCTTTTAAAATGAAAAAACCTCGGCTTCCCGAGGCAAAATATCATAAGATTTTCCCTCGGTAGGCAATTTTTAATCTCTTTTCAGAGCCCCTACTGTCTTCGGTTAATAATTATTATACCAGTTAAACATTTGATGTCAACCGTTCTATTTTTGCTAGAATGAATGATATGGAACAAAGGCAAGAGTTTGACCGCCTTTTAGAGCAGCGTATGGATCGTAGAGCCTTTATCAAAAGGCTATGTTGCGCCCTACTCGTTGCCGGCGTTCCCAAGGGGTTGGAATGGCTTATTACCCCTCCGGAAGGAGTCATTATAAATCCGGACATAGTCAGGAAAGAGATGCAGGACGATCTTGGTCTGGGCGAATTAGGAAAAACCAGGGCTGAGTTTTCCATGATCTGGCCTTATGGCCGAGCTGGAGTCATTGCCAACAATGCTATTGCTGGCCGAAGACTTAATGGTCTTACCTTGGAAAAAGGAAAGAAATATTCATTTCTCGATTTACTCAAATTACCAGCCACAGATCAGATGATCCTTGACCCCCGTCAAGACTATGTTTCCGGACTAGACCCAAGCAGAAATTTTCCTTTTATTAGGTCTGTCGGCGCTTCGGGAGTTTGTCTTACTGCCACGGCTTTCACTCGTAGCCTTGCCCTCACCCCGACCGCAATAAAACAATGGCAAACTCATAACAATCTTGAAGATCCGACTCTTCGATGCTATTTCTCGCCTGAATTAATTATTCATGGTCCAAGGGTTTACACTAGATTAGGCACTGATGCTGCAATCTGGCAGAGTCAACCTGGTGAAATCAGTCCAACCCAAGACATCCTCTTTCAACCGCTAGAAGAACTGGTTGTAAGATCTAGACTCATGAATCTTCAGGGAGAAGAAATTCCTATCCCTAGTCTTCTTGGCTATCTAGCAAGCACTCCTCAAGAAATTTTCCGAAGATTCTCAACGCCAATCTGGATCAGAATTGCTTTTGGCTGTCAAAATCTAAATAGATATTCGCCTCAGCTAAGTGTAGTAACGCGCCCGCAGGGATTGAGAACTCAGCCGGGGCTTTCCAGAATTGTTTATGGACCAGATCAAGGCATTGCCTCTAACGAACAATTCTGGGCCAGCTACGATACCCAAGGGCATCCTCTTACCTAGGAAAGAAATTATCTTAGACGCCTAAATAGACTTCTACCCGACTCTCTTTGACGCGGATAACACCCTTTTCCAAAGGAAGCTGATCTCCTGATCATCCTTGGTAATGACTTCAGGTAGATATCTTACTCATATCTTAAAGCATTAAGAGCGGAAATCTTTGTCGCCCTCTTAGCTGGATAAATCCCAGTCAGAATCCCCACGGCAAAAGAAGCCACGAGAATGAAAATAACAAAGAAAGAAGGAATGTAGGTTAAATTAAGAAACCCTTGACCCTGGATAACGGCAAAAGAAGAAAGAGCTAATGAAAGCAGCTTGCCACCTAAAAAGCCTAAGAGCAGCCCCAGGAAACCCCCTGAAAGACCCATGATGATTGCTTCTGCCAACAACATATCTCTTACCTCCTTAGAGATCATTCCCATGGCTTTCATGCCTCCAATCTCCCTGGTTCTTTCCAAAAGAGAAACCGTTAAAGTGTTAAACATTCCCAGAATGGCAACTGCTAAAGCCACCATCCCTAGAAATCCTAAAAGAAACCTTACGTTTCTAAACAGGCTTTCTATCTGAACCACTGTATCAACAGTACTTGAGGTTCGGTAGCCCATGGTTTCAATGGTTTTTCTAACTGCTGCAAGGGCATTCTGGTTTTCAGCAACTACTTTTAATTGAGAATAATTGGAAACGCCTACCTTAAGAAGATCAACAAAAGGGATGTAAAAATAGGCCGTATTCTCGTCTTCAACAATGCCTTTAATTTGATACTCTACTTCCTCAGAAAAAACCTTCCCCTCTACCTGGGGCATTAAGCTCTTTACCAAGACAAAAGAAACTTTAAACTTTTGCCCAATTGCCTGAACTGCCTCTAGGTTAAACATTTTCAGCATAGCGCTAGAAATAACTGCTTCGCCTAAGGGCGGCTCTTCAAAATTTATTCTCTCAGCATTCTGTTTAGCAGCAACCCCACCCTTAATCTCTACCCATTCTATGCCTGAAGAGTCAGTAGAAATCACCACCGCATCCAAAGACAATGAAGCTGCTGCCGTGGCTACGGTAGTATTTATCTCAGCTGAAGATGTTCCTGCCACTTGGCCATTATCAAAATCTCCCAAAACTTTTCCCTGACCGGTTTCTTCAATGATCTGAATCTTCCTGTTAATCAACCATCCCCAAGTCCAAAGCATATGATTATTTTCGTCAAAAACCGGAGTAATTTTCCCTTCAGTACTGCGCTGATAAAGAGGTACTTTTGCCCTTAGCCAGCTACCTAAGAAAAATCTTTCTTGACTGTCATAGGCCTGACGACCAGAACCATCTTCATCATAATATGACCCTCCCCAATACTCTGCTCCCCAAAGACCACCTTCAATTCTCCTGGTAAACCCCAAAGCCTCAGAACTAATAATGGGCTCACTCCAAACTAAAACTGCTTCTTCGGGTTCAATATTAAAATGAACTAAATTGCCAGTGATTTCTTGTCCATAACTCCCCTTTTCAAGGCTATGGCTTGCTCCGGCCACTTCTCCTCTGTTTACTCCCGAAAGCTGTGTTTCATTGTTTTCCAACAGTTTTCCCTTCATTGGCTCTAGCTGTAGATATTCAAAATAGTTTTTAGGCACTGCATAAGCAAGAATATCTGCGGCCGCAGCTTTAAAATTAACCCTACCCACAACAGAAATGCTCGGAGCGACGTCTTCAACTGAGGAAATTTCTTTAATCTTTTGCAAAGTGTCCTTATTAATTCTCAGGGCCGTGCTTTCACCTGGAGAAACATCAGCCATTTTTAACTCCTCTAGCCTAGCCACTCGACTGATTACCATTTTCTCTAAGCCGTAACCCAAAGAAACCAGAAAAACAATGGCGCCAATGCCCACTGCCATACCGCCAATAGTAATTACGGACCTAGTTTTCTTAAGCCTCATATTGCTAAAGGCTAAGGAGATTAAATATGACCTTTTAATTCCGTCTTCGCTGACAAATTTATCAATCTTCTCAATGAAACCAGCTATTTTATTGCCAACTGTCTTTTCCCAAAAAGGAAGAATTTTATTGAAGATTTTTCTCAGGGGCATTCTTGCAAAGAAAGTAAACCCTTTATTAATTAAAAAAATCAGGGTTAAGAGGAAAAAGGCTGAGAAAAGCAAAAGCTCCCTAACGATAATAGGAATATTTTTGCGCAGGGAACGAATTAGGTTAAGCCAGAAAACCTTAGTCAATACTTGTCTTAAGCCTGCGGCTATTTTTTGCCTGATAATGGTTAATCTTTGCTTAAGCTTCATTTTTTATGCGCGTAAAGTTTTTTTAGAAAATCAGGATCATGAATATTAATATTGGCGCCATCGTGATTATATTTTTTTCCATTAGCCATTAGTTTATGTTGTCGCAGCTCATCACAACAAAGGTCCTCAATGATTTTGCCATCAATCATATGAAAAAGCCGACTGGCATAGCGTAAATATTCCAAGTCATGAGTAATCAGGATAATGGTTCTCCTCTCTTGATTAAGCTTAAGCAGAGTTTCCATCAATTCCTCTCCGGAAACCGTGTCCAAATTGCCTGTCGGCTCATCAGCGGCAATGAAAACTGGATCAATAATTAAAGCTCTAGCTAGGGAAACTTTTTGCTGCTGACCAGCAGAAAGTTCTGTGGGTAAATGTCGACTCCAATCGCCCATCCCCACCATTTCTAAGGCTTTCTGTGCTTTAGCCAAAACCAGATCCTCATCCATGCCTAACAACCTTAAGGGAAAAGCCACGTTATTAAGAGCATCTAGGGCCCTAATCCAAAGAGGCTGCTGGTAGACAATCCCTACTTTATTTTTCCGGTATTTCGCCCTTTCATCTTCGGAAGAGAAATAAAAATCCTTGTCTTCTATAAAAATTTTGCCATCGGTCGGCTTTTCCAAACCCAAAAGGGTATGCAGAAGCGTTGACTTACCACACCCAGAAGGCCCAAAAATGATCACAAACTCCCCTTGTTTAACCTCAACATCCATCCCTTTTAGAACCTCTACTTCTTGCTCGCCCAGCATAAAATTCTTTTTCAAATTAACAATCTTAACAATAGTTTTTCCACTTCTAGAATAATCGCTATTTTTCTTTTTCATCTTTTTATCCTCTCCTGCTCAGAGTAAGAAACATTCTGCAAAAACCTAAACGTTTTGGACAAACTATCGATAACTAGATTAAAGGCACTTTTTGAAGCCTTAGGAGTAATCACCACCGTGTCAAAAGAAACCCCTTGGTTTTTGGCTCGATCTCTAGACAAAACCCTTAAGTGATAAATTGATTCTGGTTTAATGTTCGGCATGGTCACTAAATGATTCGTGGTCAGGCTGGAATCTTCCTGGGTAGCAGAGCCGTAAGCTGTTCCCGTCCCCTCGCCATATTCTACTTGAGTAGTCGCTGGCTCATCAGTATCCCAAGAAACAATGATCTGAGCCTTGGCTTCTTCACCGGCCCCGACAATTGAGGATTCTACCTGGAAATTATAGATTTCTGGTGCTCTTAGGTCTGCGGCTGTTTTCAGTTTCTGAGCTTCATAACTGGCTTCATTGCCAATTACATCCTTACCCTTGATAAGAATTATATAATCTGTTTCGTCCATCAAGCCCTTAATGAGCATCTCGTGATCTGTGGCTAAGGCTAAATTAATCTGATCTTGAGCTCGTTCCGGATATTCGCTTGGATAATAGGTCACGATTGAAGATATTTCTGTATTAGAAGTCCAGAGCATCCTGATTGTGGCCGTAGCCATGCCGACTACCTGTTGAATCTTAACACTAGTTATTTTTGGTACTGGTAAGGTTTCAAAAGTATAATCATCCCCATTATAAGTGTTGCTCTCGTCATCTTGGCCAACGATCCTAAAATGATATTCGGTACCGTCTTCTAAACTGTCAATTTTGACCGCATAACTGCCACCAGAAGTTGAGGTAGTAATTTGCTGTGAACCGCCATAAGCGGTTGTTTTCCCGTATTGAACCGTGGCCTTAGTTGCATTACTGATCGTAAAGTTGACGTACGCCGAGTATAGACTGATGTCAGTGACGGTGACGTTAGAGACCGCTGGAG
>CAZMUE010000015.1:0-9964 GCA_964569725.1 uncultured Gammaproteobacteria bacterium | reverse complement strand
AAAAGCGGCACTGATAAAAGTTTTCTTGTGATCGGGCCCTTTTCCACCCAGCAGACGGTAATGCGGAGTGAGATTAAACTTGGCCTGGGTTTTTTCCTGAAAAATAGTTTTGGGGTCTTTTAGCTCCCCTTTTTGCATGGCCTTCTCAATGACCGCGTTAAGATGGGTTTCTAAAAAATTATTGGCGCCATTGATTCCCTGGTCAAGGAAGATTGCTCCGATCACAGCCTCAAAAGTGTTGGCAAGGATAGAAGGATTCTCTCTCCCCTTTTCTTGATCTTCTCCCTTGCTCAGGGAAAGGAATTTGCCCAAATTGATTTTCCTTGCGATCTCGGCCAGGCTTTCGGTCCTGACAATTTTAGCCCTTAAATTAGTCAAACAACCTTCGTCTTGATGGGGAAAGCGATGGTAAAGTTTGTCAGAAATCCAAAGTTCCAGAATGGCATCGCCAAGGAATTCGAGCCTTTCGTTAGAAGAAAGTCCCTTTTCAGGACTTTCGTTTAGATAAGAACGATGAACAAAGGCGTTATAAAGGAAATTTTTATCCTTGAACGAGACTTTTAAGATGGGTTCTGCTTCGTTGATGAGTTGATTAAGATCCACAGGCCTCTCCTTTCTTTCCCTGAAGGGGATATTTTTCTAAATATGCACCTAGGGCGCCATTGACAAAAGCTGCGGAATTTTCTGAGCCATATTCTTTGGCTAATTCAATGGCTTCGTCAATAATTACCTTAGGGGGATTTTTGGCTTCAAAATGAAGTTCCCACAGGGCCAGTCTTAAAACAGCTAGGTCAACGTGATTGATTTTGGCAATAGGCCATTTAGGCGCCACCTCAGTAATGATCTGATCAATTTTGCCAATTTTGCTGATGACTTTTATAGACAATAAAGTACGCGGCTGTTTTTGGCCAAAGCTGTGAGCAAAAAGAGATTGAATCGCCCTTTTTCTTCTAAGATGTCGCGGATCTTCTTTTGACTTCATGGTAACCGCAATTAGGACAGATAAAGTGTGGCTGTTTGTCAGCCCCACATTTTTGGCATTTAGAAACCCGAGGTAAGTTTACCCGATGAGTTGCCCTTCTTTTTCCCTGTCTTCTCGTTGATGGTTTTCTTTTTGGTAATGCACCCATATTGCCTATTGTACTTTTAGCTTAACCTAGAGTCAACGGGAAGATGGCCGTGGTCTTTTGAGGCGACCCTCTAATTTGGCGAGACAAGAGAGGGTTGAGATCTGGTGAAGTGTTGTCGCAATTTTGGAAATTTTGATAAATCTGGGCTCTGCTTGATAAGGATTTGTGCTGCCTCCTTGGTTTTTTTGATCATGGCCACATCAGAGAGGAGGGCAATTTTTAGCTTAGGAAAGCCATGCTGCATCAAGCCATAGATTTCGCCTGGGCCCCTCATTTCCAGATCAATTTCTGCAAGCTTTAAGCCAAGATCGTATTGTTCCATGGCCTTGAGTCTCTTCTTAGTTCTTGGCGAGGAGCTTTCGGTCATTAGAAAACAATAAGCTTCCTGGCCTTTTCTGCCAATACGGCCTCTTAATTGATGAAGCTGGGCTAAGCCAAATCTTTCTGCGGCTTCAATGAAAATAATGGAAACGCTGGGTATATCAATGCCGACTTCGACTATCGGAGTCGCGACAAGGATATCAATCTCTTCCTTTTGCATTCTCTCTAGGACAGCATCTTTTTCTTGGCTCTTCATTTTGCCGTGAAGAAGACCGATTTTTAATTTCTTAAAAACATGATTTTTCAATTTCTCAAACTCTGCCTTGGCCGCCTTGACCGAAGAAAGAGTCTCTGATTCTTCAATAAAAGGACAAATAACGAAAGCCTGTGCTTTATCTTTCTTAATCCTTTGTTCTAGCCATTGATAGGCCCGGGGTCTCTTTTGCTCTTCAACAATGTAGGTTTTGGTTTTTCTTTGGCCCAAGGGCATTTCATCCAAGAAAGAGAGGCTGAGATCGCCGTAAAAAGTCAGAGCAACAGTACGAGGGATTGGCGTAGCGGTCATGCTAAGGAAGTGAGGGCTTTTGCCCTTTTTAATCAGTTTGGTCCTCTGCCCTACTCCGAAACGATGTTGCTCGTCAACAATGACGAGGCTGAGATTGTTAAAGTCAGCCTGGTTAAAGATTAGAGCGTGCGTGCCAATCAAAACATCAGCCCTAACGGTTTCTTTACTTTTCTTTCTGCTGGTAGTGCTAGTCAGAAGTTTGGTTTTTACGCCAAGAGGTTTAAGAATTTTCTCAAAGGTTTTGAAATGCTGATTAGCTAAGATTTCGGTAGGAGCCATAAAGACAGCCTGAGTTTTGTTAAGAAAGGCTAAATAACAGCTGATGGCTGCAACCACGGTTTTGCCTGAGCCAACATCTCCTTGGAGTAAGCGATTCATGGGTATTCCCCTGCCGAGATCAGTAAAAATCTCTTCTACGGCTTTCTCCTGGGCTTTAGTGAGCTTGAAAGGAAGACCCTTAAGCATCTTCTCAATTTTTTCAGGATAGGTTTGGAGTTTAAAATTAGTTTTTTGCCTTTTCCAGGTATTTTTTTTAAGGAGATTATTAAGATGGATGAAAAGGAATTCGTCAAAAGCCAATCTCTTTCTGGCTTTTTTTAAAAAGAACTTGTCTTTGGGAAAATGAATTTCAGAAACAGCCCTCTTTTCTGGAGTGAGGCAATATTTGTTAATAATCTTTTTAGGAAGGAATTCTTTAATTTCGTTGCCAATCTGCCTGAGGGCTTGGGCGATGATTTTTCGTAAATATTTAGAATTAACGCCATGGGTTTCTGGATAAATGGGAACCAGCCTGGCAGTATGGATTGGCTGGAAATCAGTTGCCGGAGTGATTTCGTAGCTCGGAGAAATAAGGCTTAATTTATTGCCGAATTGATTGGCTTTGCCTGATAAGTTAACCCAGGTTCTCGGAGCCAGATTTTTTACCAAATAGGGCTGATTGAACCAGACGACTTCAACAGTACCGCTGTGATCTTTTACTTTCGCTTTTTGGATCTGCTTACCAAACCTTGTGTAGTTGTTCTTAATTTCAATGATTTCACCGCTGACAGTAACGCTTTCTCCTGCCCGTAAAGAGTCAATTCTGGTGATGAGACTGTAGTCTTGGTGCCGGAAAGGAAAATAATAAATTAAATCTCTGAGGGTCATGATTCCTAATCTTTGCAGCCGGTTAGCCATTTTAGGACCAACGCCTTTTAAGTAGCGGATTGGAGTTTCCATAGCTTAATTTTATCGCAAAGAAAGGAATGGCAAAAGCCCAGTCAAAAGCAAAGAAATTGAGGCCAAGATAATGACAATTTTGAAAATCTTTTCTCTTTTGAGTTTGAGTCTGAATTTTTTCATGATCTGATTATAGCGACTACTCTTAATTGAAAACAAGAGTATTTTTGTTTACAATGAGCTTATGCGCACGGGAGTTGATTGGGTTCTGGGCATTAATCAAAAGAAGGCGAAGAAAAGAAGGATTTTTTCTTCAGGGGGGCCGAAGAGGAAAATCAAACTTAACAAGAGCAAGCTTTGGCTTTACGCGGTCGGGTTAGCCTTTTTCGGTTTAACCTTTTCTTTTTTTCTTATGATCTTTCTTTTTGCTTGGTATGCCAAGGATTTGCCCTCGCCCGATAAGGTGGTCAGAAACGAAGGTTTTGCGACCAGAATTTACGATCGGAACGGCGAATTGATCTATGACGTTTTTAAAGAAGCAAAAAGAATTCCGGTTCCCCTTGAGGAAATTCCCGAATATTTAAAAAGAGCTACTATTGCCATTGAAGATAAGGAATTCTACACCCACCCCGGATTTAGCCTTAAGGGAATTGTCAGGGCGGTGTTCAACATTATTGTTCGCCACAAGCTCCAGGGAGGCTCGACCTTAACTCAGCAATTAGTAAAAAACGTTCTTTTAACTTCAGAGCGCAATCTTCCTCGAAAAATAAAGGAATTCATTCTTGCCCTACAGATTGAAAGGAAGTACAGCAAAGACCAGATTTTGCAAATGTATTTAAACGAAGCTCCCTACGGCGGGACGGCCTGGGGTATTGGAGCTGCTTCAGAACAGTATTTTGATAAAAAGGCAAGGGACCTTAGCTTGGCGGAATCGGCAATTTTAGCCGGATTGCCGCAAAGACCCTCGGTTTACTCTCCTTTTGGCAAAGACCCTACTGCCTATGTCGGCAGGACAGAAAATGTTTTGCGCCGGATGAGAGAGGACGGCTATATTGATAAAGAGACCGAAGAAAAGACCCTTGCTGAAGTGAAAGAGATTTCTTTCAAAACCTTTAAGGCGATGATTAATGCCCCTCATTTTGTTATGGAGGTTAAAAGTAGATTAGAAGAGCGCTATGGCGAACAAATTGTTGAACAGGGTGGGATTAAGGTTACCAGCTCTTTAGATCTAGCCTTTCAACAGAAGGTAGAGGAAATCGTCAAGCAGGAAATTGAGAAGGTGAAAAACCTCAATATTACAAACGCGGCTGTTTTGGTGATGGATCCTCGAACCGGTGAGATTTTAGCCTATGTTGGTTCAGTGGATTATTTTGCTGATAATAGTTGGGGGAAATTTGATGTTATTTCTCAAGCCCTAAGGCAGCCGGGATCAATGATAAAGCCAGTCACTTACTTAACTGCTTTTCAGCAGGGATACACGCCGGCAACAATGCTTATGGATACAGAAACGACTTTTCCTGGAGGAACAGGCCAGAAAGACTACCAGCCGGTTAATTACGATGGTGAGTTTCATGGGCCAATGCAGATTCGTTATGCTCTGGGAAATTCTATAAATATTGTGGCAGTTAAAACTTTGGCCAAAGTTGGTCTGAAAAACATGCTGGAAACAGCTTACAAAATGGGGATTTCTACGCTGGAGCCAACGACAGAGAACTTAAGAAGATTGGGGCTTTCGGTAACTCTTGGCGGTGGTGAGGTAAAAATGATTGAAATCGCTTCTGCTTATAGTGCTTTTGCCAATAGTGGGTATAAAGTTTCTCCGATGGCTATTCTAAAAATAGAAGAGAGAGATGGGGAAGCGTTGGAAGAATTCAGGGTTAGCGAAGGGACGAGGGTTATTGCCGAGGAAGAAGCCTTTCTTATCAACAACATCCTTTCTGACAACGGAGCTAGAGCAATTACTTTTGGCGAAAACAGCGCTTTAAACATTGCTGGTTATCAGGTAGCGGCCAAAACTGGAACTACTAATGATAAGAGAGATAATTGGACCATTGGCTGGACGCCAAATCTTTTAGTGGCCGTTTGGGTAGGGAATAATGATAATTCTCCCATGAAACAGCTTGCTTCAGGAATTTCCGGAGCAGCACCGATTTGGCGAAAAGTGATGTTGGAGGCTTTGCCCAAGCGCGCCAAAGAGAACTTTGCAATGCCTGGGGGAATTGTCAGTGCCGAGGTTGATTCGGTTTCAGGTTATAAAAGCCATGATGGCTTTGCGAGTAGAATGGAGTATTTTATTCGCGGTAATGAGCCCGAGGGGAATGATTTAATTCATCAAAAGCTAAAAATCTGCCGCGGTCGGGTTGGGTTAGCCACCCCGGCTGATATTGCTCGGGGTGATTATGAGGAGAAAGAATTTTTCATCTTCAAAGAAGAAGATCCGATTTCTAATGACGGCATTAACCGTTGGCAGCCAGGGATTGACAAATGGCTTGAGGCTATGACAGAGGAAAAGTATCATCCGCCAACAGAATATTGTGCCGGAGGAAGTAATATTGAGGTAGGAATTGATAGTCCCGCTCATGAGAGCACGGTTGGCAATAATTTTATGGTAAAACTTAAGATTGTTAGCCTTAAAGCTTTAGACTATGTGAAGGTGTATGTCAACGGTGAGGAAAAGTTTGAAGTTAGGGCCAAACCATATGAAAGAGATCTTTATCTTTCCGATGGAACCTATACGATAAAAGCAGTAGCGGTTGACAAAGAAGGAAATCAGGCCGAGCGAGAAGCAAAAATAGGTGTTAATTTGCCTTGGAATTGGCAGCCATCTCCTTCGCCATTGCCGACGGTAATTGTTACGCCGATTCCCAGCCTTACTCCTACCTTAACTCCTATTCCTACGGTAGTGCCCTAAAAAGAGTTACTTGCCGATTTTGGAGATTATTTTCTGGAAGATAGTTGGCTTTTCGATCGCTAGATTAGAGAGAATTTTACGATTTAAAGCCAAGTTGGCCTCTCTCGCCTTTTTAATGAATTGATTATAACTAAGGCCATGTTCTTTAAGGGCAGCGTTCAGGCGGATAATCCAGAGCTGACGGAATTGTCTTTTTCTTCTTTTTCTGCCTATAAATGCGTATTGGCCAGCATGAAGCATTGCTTCATGGGCTGGTCGAAAGAGACGATTTTTGGTCATGCGATAGCCCTTAGTCAGCCCAATTGTTTTTTTATGTTTCCTGCGGCGAACCGTTCCTGTTTTAGTTCTCATTTTTATTCCAAAATCTTTTTAATTTTTTTAGCAATTTTTCCTCCGATGGGTTTGACTTTTTTGAGGCGACGCAATCTCTTGCGATTCTTGCGGCGCTTCAAATGTCGACCAAAAGAAGGCTGATGTAAAACCTTTCCGGTTTTGGTGATTCTAAACCTTTTAAGAATTGCTTTCTTGGTTTTCTTTTTGATTTTTTTTCTTTTCTTGGCCATCTCTTACAGGAACAATAAAAGCAATCAGTCTTTTGCCGATTATCTTTGCTTCTCCCTCTAGGGTGCCGAACTCAGAAATCTGACTCTTAATGTTTTCTAAGAGTTCGTAACCAAAACTAGTTTTTTCAATTTGTCGGCCGAAGAATCTGATAATGATCTTGATTCTTGTTCCTGCCTCCAAAAACTTTTTAATTCGCGAAATTCTATTTTCTAGGTCTTCTTTGGCGATAAAAGGCTTAAGCTGAAACTCTTTAATTTCTTCCTTCTGTTTTTTTCTTTCTTCTCTCCTCTTTTTCTCTTCCCGATACTTGAATTTAGAATAATCAATTAGTTGAACAACTGGCGGGTTTGCTTTTGAGGCTACCTCTACCAAATCCAATCCCTCTTCTCCGGCCAGCTTTCTCGCCTCTTCGATTTTCAAAACAGCAATTTGTTTTTTGTTATCGTCAATCAGGCGGACCTCTGGAGCCCTAATTTGCCAGTTGATTCGATAAAAAAAATTCTGCCTGTGCCTTTTCTTGTTAGCCACTCTTTAATGCAACTAAGTTTATCATAATAATAGGGAAATTCAATCTGCTTAGCAAAATTATCCAGCTGAGCGGCTGACATAATGCTCTGAGGAGAGCATGAATTTCGCTCCGCCCTTCTTGCTAAAGGCTGTATTCCAAAAAAAGCCTTTTTTCTTTTTGCGTTGATTCCAGGTTTCCAACCAAAGGTTGGCTTCATTAATCTTTTTGCGCAACTGAGAAATAAAGTTTCTAATTCTGATGAAGAAGCTGCGATGGTAAACGCCGGGGTCAACTACTTCGGTTTCAATGGCTTTTTCCGCCTCCTTGGCTTCTCCCTGAAAATCATTTAAAGAATGAGCTAAAAGTTTAATTTCTTTTCTCAAGGCCTCGATTTCAGCCCTAACTTGATGTTTTTCTTTGCTCCAGACTTCAAATTCCTGCTTTTGAACGCTTTCGATCCGCGGGGCAAGTTCTTGATTATAGGCCTTAGTGAGCTGCTCTTGTTTATCGGCAAACCTACCGAATTCCATCGCCGAAAAAGAACCAAGCCCAGCTTTAGGAGAAGATTCTTCTTGTTTCAGCGTCTCCAAAAAGTTTTTGCTTGGTTTATTGGTTTGACCCTTAGATGAGCCTATTCCAAGGCTTTTCATGATAATATCTTACTACAGGTTGGCCAGAAACTCAAGCGTTTTTTGTTTCCTGAGCAGCCTAGCGAGGAAATATTCGCTTCCCGGTGGCAAATCTTGGCCGGTTTTTTGGTAATTGGTCAAAGCAGTTTTTATTTCTTCTTCGGAAACAGAGATTTTTTCTTCTTCGGCGATTTTGTTTAAGGCAAGCTCCAGTTTCCAATTGGCACGGATTTCTTCTGCGTATTCCTTTTTTAGTTGGTCTACGGTTTTTTGTTGGGAGGCAAGATATTGATCGATAGTTAAGCCCAGCTTTTGTAATTCGGTAACTAGACCGCTCAGCTTAGAGGCTAATTCCTGATCAATTATTACTTGTGGCAAGATAAGCTTGCTTGTGTTGAGAATGACATTTATGGCGGTCTGGATCTTTTTATCTCTTTCAACCTTCTCCGACTCGCGATCTGTTTTTGTTTTTTCTTTGCCAGGAACCCAAATTCCTCCTTTGCTGTTAGTTGCCCTAATTTGTTCCTTATAATCTCCGAAATTTATTTCTGGAAGTTCGGAAGAGGTAAATTTTATTTGCCAACCCGTTTTGGTATCAGCCTTGATAAGCTCTATTTTGGGAGAAATGATTGGCTTAAGGCTGTATTCCTTGATGGCTTCTGCGTAGGAAATCCTTATTAGTTCTTCAAGGGTTTTTTGCTCGAGAATTTGAGGATCAATTTGTTTTTCGGCAAGCCTTGACGGCGCCTTACCCTTTCTGAACCCGGCGACACTTACCGATTTAAGTAGCTTCTTTAGATTTTCTTGCCTTGCTTTTTGGAATTCGGGAACGGAGATTTCAACCGAGACCTCAAAACTTCCGTCCTTGTTGGTTTTTTTCTGACATTTCATAAATTAAAAGATAGTTTATCTCTTTGACCCCCTTGAGTCAACCATTGACAAAGAAATGTTCGTATGGCAAAGTGTTATTACTATACTCTAGTAACTATGGCTAAAATAAGGAAAGTGTTCTTAAAATTAAGCCTAGCCTTTGGTTTCCTTTTCCTAATCATGGGGGGCATTGCCGTTGAGGGCTTAACCTTAAGAAGGTTAGGCCAAATTTCTTTTGAGAGCACAGAGCCAATCTATCGGGAGGAAGTTCTTTCCAGCGTTGAGCTGAGTCAGGTATTCCTGGCAGACGATAGCCAAGATTCTAGTCTTAAGGCTATGGTGGTCAGTGCCGACTCAAGACCCTTAATGATCCGCCGTTTCTTAGAGAGCTATCGCTCTCCTCTGGCTCCATACGCAGACCTCATTTATCAGGTTTCTGAGGAGAGGGGTATTGATTCTCGTTATATTCCTGCGATTGCCATGGTAGAGTCCGGAGCTTGTAAGACCATACCCGTTTCTCCATATTCTTATAATTGTTGGGGAATCGGAGTTCATAGCAGGGGCACCCTAAGATTTGCTTCTTTTGAGGAAGCAATTGTTTTTGTGGCAGATTATCTTAAGAATGAACTCTATGATAAGGGATATACGACTCCTGAGGAGATGATGGAAAAATACTGTCCTCTTTCTAATGGTTCCTGGGCCTTCGGGGTGCGTCATTTTATGGCAGAAATGGAATGAAAAAATCCTTCTATGATGTCGCCGTTCTAGATTATCAGAAATATTGGCTGACTCGAGAATATGAACATATTAGCGAAACGCTGGCAGTTAGAAGGCTGTTACAACAGATTCCTCTTAAAAAACAAAAAGTGATCCTGGAGATCGGTTCTGGATTCGGGAGGTTAGCCCCGCTTTACGCCAATCTTTTTGGAAAGTGCTTCCTGCTTGATCCTTCTCCAAGAATGAACGGAGCAGCTAAAAGAAACCTAGCTAAGTTTAAAAATATTACTTTTCTTCTTGGTTCTGCAGAAAGAGTTCCCTTGCCGGCAAAGAGCGTAGAGTTAATTTTGATGATTAGAGTAGCCCATCATTTGATTTCGCTAGAGGCAGCCTTGCGAGAGATTCGTAGAATTCTGAAGCCAAACGGCTATCTAATTCTGGAGTTTGCTAATAAGATTAACTTTAAATCCAGGCTAAGGGGAGTTTTCGGGCGCCAAAAAAATCCCCTTTCTTTAAAGCCACGGCAAGTACGTTCTCTAGAAACAAGGAAAATTGGAGTTCCGTTTTATAATTACCACCCCCTTTTCGTTG
>CAZMUE010000014.1:0-10125 GCA_964569725.1 uncultured Gammaproteobacteria bacterium | reverse complement strand
AGACCGGGCAAATCGCCCCTGCTTTTTTAGTTTGGGTTGGCGACTGACTGACATTACAAAGACGATGGCCAGTGTAATGATATTTCCCCTCTTCAGGATAGAACTCAATTGTTTTTTCAATTTCCCATTTAGCTTGAGGATCTTTTGCCAAAGCTAGGCGTAGCTCGGAAAAAGAAAAATCGGCCCCCTCTGTTTTTGGTTTGAAAACAGTGGCTTCCCTACCCATTTTGGCTGGACTATGAGCATCAGAAAAGCTGACAATAGAAAGATTGTTTAATTCGGCAATTTGCCAATTCATGGCTGGATCAGAAGAAAGCCCGGTTTCTACGGCATAGATTTGCGAACTGTGTTCGCCAAAGCATTCTTGAAGGCTATTAAAGCCAGACTTTGAGCCATAAAGACTAAACCAGGGAGTCCAGATGTGAGCTGGAATGACAACGGAGTTAAGATCAGCCTTAAAAACAAGATCTGTGAGTTTTTCCGCAGAAAGACCAATAATGGGCCGACCGTCGCTAGAAAGATTAGCCCCCATTTCTAAAAGCTGTTTAACTAACTTTTCAACGGCACTAATGTCAGGAGACAAAACCACTAAATGAATTCTTCTGGTTTGGCCTCCTTGAGAGTAGATACAAGAGATTTCAGTGCTAAGGACAAAATAAGGGGCGCTAGGATCATTTTCCTTGCCCACAACCTTAAAAAGGCCAGCCTTAGCTTCTTTTAATTTGGTTTTTATCTCTCTCAGCCAAAGGGGGTGAGTAAAATCAGAGGTGGCTAACAGATTGATTCCTTTGGTCTGGCCCCATTTGTTGATTGTTTCCAGCTCCATTTGTTGACTCACCGCCCGGGAATATTTAGAGTGAAAGTGTAAATCAGCGATAATTCTCTTTATGACCATTACCTTAATAGAATCCTGAGACGATATTAATAAAAAATGTTTTGCTTGGATAAGGATAATTCAATAATAGCAATGAGAAAATAGGTGAGAATAAGAATTCCTCCCTCAAGCCGAGAAAGAGTTTTCTTGGATTTGATGAAAAGATAAAAAAGAAAGAAAATCAGAAGATAGAAAATATTAGTGGCAAAGTAAAAATAACGAGAAGTGATTTGAATAGGATGAATGATGGCAGCGATGCCCAAAATTAAAGAAGAATTAGCCACCAAAGAGCCAATCAGATCACCAAGAGCAATTTCGCATTCTCTTTTGCGCAAGGATTGTAAGGCCAGGGTTAATTCAGGAAGCGAGGTACCAACGCCAACGATAAAAATACCGATAATTAGGGTCGGTGCGCCTAAGGCTAAAGTTAAATCTTGGGCTAGCTTAACTACCGCTTCGGTAGAGATGAGCATGATAATCGCCGCTGCTATTAACCGCCAGAGGGTTCTCAAGCTAGAAGATTGTTTTTTAATTTTTTTCTTGAGGGAGCTGAGATTGATCTTCTGAAAAATCCCCTTTCCCCTAATTGCCCCGTTTCTGAAAGTGTTTCTTTGCCAGAGCAGATAGATAAAAAGAAGAATAACGCCTTCAGCCCTGGTTAGTTTGTAATCAAGGAGGAAAAATAAAGGAGCGGCCGTGACTAAAAACGAATAGTAGATTTCATGATTTAAGAAATCGTCTTTTGCTTTTAGGGTTCCGGCAATAAGAGTTGCTCCGCCAATAATCAAGGAAAGATTAGCGATGTTGCTTCCCAGGATATTGCCGATGACCAATCCAGAATTCTTTTTTAAAGAAGAATCAATAGAAACCGTCAACTCAGGCAGAGTCGTTCCTAGGGCCAGAAGTAAGTTGGCAACGGCAAATTTAGCCACGCCGATTTTCTGGGCAATTCTTTTTAAAGCGTAAATGGCAATTCTGGCACTTTTGGCTAAAAGCAGACAAAAGAGAATTATCAAAGCCATTTTTAAGAACATTTCCAAAGTAGCAAAAGTCATTTTTGCATCTGGTAAATCTTTTTAATTTCTGTTACCGTCGTGATCTGTTCAGGGTTTTTGGCTCTAAGACGAACCATTCGGGGAAATCTTAAAGCCAATTTAGCAGAATGAGCTGGCGAAACACTGACAGAATCTGATTGGATTTCTACCACCAGAATTGGTTCTGCCCAGACATCAGGGGTAAGATTTTTACCGACCAAATAATTTTTTGGCATCTCCTTAACCTTAATCTGATCAACTCTTTTTTTCAAGTCGCGCCACTGCCCATCGCTTAAGCCAGTGCCAATCTTAGAGATGGTAAGAAAACGATCATTCCTTTTATCATAGACGCCGACCAGAAAAGCCCCGATGCCAAAATTAGCCCTTTTGCCTCGGCCTCGATAATAACCCATGATCAAACACTCAACCGTATCGATCAGCTTCTTTTCCCCGGTTTTTTTCAGCTTAACCCAATTAAAATTCCTGGCGCCAGCTTGATAAAAGGTGTCCGGCTTTTTGCAGACGATCCCCTCCAGCCCTTTCTTTAAATGAAGTGAAAGCGCCCCCTCTATTTCCTGGGGCCTTTTAACTAATTTGCTTTCAATGACGTTAACCTTTTCATTAGAATTATAACTATTCAAAAGGCGTTCTAGATTTTTCCGCCTCTCCCTGAAAATAGTATTCATGAATGATTTTTTATTTAAATAAAGCAAATCAAAGAAGTAGGTCTTTAGAGGAACTTCTTCAGCCATTTTGGCGACTTGATATTTTCTTTTTCGCTGGGCGGTTTCCTGAAAAGGAAGGAACTTTCCTGTTTCGCGGTTATAGCCAATCGCTTCTCCGTCCAAAATAAATGAGCTGGCTTTAATTTCTTTAATTGCCTTGACGATTTCTGGGAACATCGTCGTAACGTCCTCCATGTTGCGAGAAAAAATCTTTATCAGTCCCCTTTCCTGCTCATCAAATAAGCCTAGGTTTTTGTCTCTTGACTCGCTGGCATTTTTATCAACGTGAACCTGGACTCTAAAACCATCGTATTTCGGCTCAACGAAACACTCCCCTTTCATTTTTTCCAAGATGCTTTTGGCATCAGGTAATCTTTCTGCCAGGGCCGATCTGATGGGGATGCCAACCCGAGGTTCAATTTTCTTAATCCCTTTAAGGCCTTTAGCGATGAAATTTTTAGCCACAATGCCAATGTCAGCAGAAACATTGTAGGCCGCCTCAATTTGAGGACGAAGAGATTTATTTCCTTCTTTTAACCAAGAAAGGGCATCAAGGATCGTCGTATCGGAAAAGCCCAGCCTGAGCCTGCCCAGAATGATCCTGATCACATAACCGCTTGCCAAGGAGTCAAGACTTTTCAAGAGAAGGATGGCCCTTTTCACTTTTCTTTCGCTTGAGCCGAGTCCGTGGTCTTGGGCAATTTCCACAAGTTGGTAATAAACTTCATTGATGCCCAATTCCTTTGGGGGTTTCCGTTCACCTTGCCGAAAGAAGGCAAGAGTTTTTCCCAAGTCTCCTTCTTTTTTAAAATACTTGATGACTTCTTTTTCTGGTCTTTCTGTGGTTTGGGAGATGATTCTAATCGCCATTTTTTCTGCTAAGCCAAACTCAAGACCTTGGTATTTTGGCGCCAGAGAGCCAAGCAATAAGTAACAGAGATGAGTGATTTCTGTTTCTTGCGCCTTTTTAAAAAGATTTGCCAGAATGGCGGTGATTTCGTTCCTGGAGGTGGTCTCTTCTAATTTTTGAAGATATCTTCCGAAATAATTAAAAATCATTTTTAAGTTGCCAAATAATAGTAGGCGCCTTTAGTACTCCCCTTCTTCTTAACGACGCGGTCTTTGATGAGTTCTTTAAAATCGCGCCAGATCGTGTCGTCAGAAACCATAGGCAGAAGGTGACGAGCTTCAGACATGCTGATGCCACCATATTTTTGAATGTATTCAACGAGCCTTAATTGTCTCTCAGAAAGATGGACTTGCTTACCGCCGAGTTTTTGTTTTAATTTGACATCAGTGGAAAGTTGCTGAACCTTGTTTTTAATTCTGTTAAGTTCCATGGCTAAAGCGGTGGTGAAATACTCTAGCCAAGGAGTTAAGTCTCTTTGGCCAAGATCGTTGTGGCTACTAGAGACAGTTTGAAGGGATCTGAAATAGTCATCGCTGTTGCGATCAAAATATTCTTCAAGAGCAAAAAGATTTTTAATGTTATAGCCTTCCACGCAGAGCACCAAGGTACTGAAGGCGCGAGCAGTTCGGCCATTTCCCTCTACAAAAGGATGAATGGCGACAATGCCATAGTGGCAAACAGCAGATTTAATGGCGGGGTGCAATTGCTGGGCTTCTTGATTCTGGAGCCATTTAAAAAAACCAGTGGTTAAATAAGGGACCTCAATCGCTGGTGGTAATTTTAAAACCACTTCTCCGGTTTTTGAATTTTGGATCACTACCTGCGCTTGGCGGTACTTGCCCACCTGATGTTCGGCAACGATCTTGTAAGTGGTCAGAGAATTAATCTTTTTAAGGATTTCTTCGCTATAGAAAAAAGGATTCTTTTCCTGTTTGCCTGAGGGTTCTTTTTTCTCTTGACCGGGTAAGGGCAAACCAGCCTCATGGGTGACACTTAGCTCCTCTAGATATTTAATTACGTTGCGGTAATTGATGACCTCCTGAACGTCTCTTTCCTGGGCAATAACTTTCTGGCCATCAATGACCCTAGCCACTTCAGTGTAAGTAAGGTCATTGCCTTCTAGTTTGGTGCCATAATGAACAGCCCGGACGACTGCTTCTTGTCGAAATTCCTTCTCATAAGCAGGGATTAGGGGCGAAGCATCAATAATCGCTTTAGCAGCATCAATCTGGCCGATGTTGGTTAAGATTTGGTTAGTGATTTTAAACTTCGGCTGATACATGATTCCTTGTTAAGTGTAGCATAATCCAGTCAAAGACTGATTGAGGATTAATGCTTAAAGAAAGCATTTTTCTGGCCTGGCTTAAGACTTTGGCCTGATCTTTAAGTACCTTTAGCTCGGGGAGATTTCCCTTAGCCCGAACGATTTTTTGGTGGATTCCGTTGAGAAGATTTTCAACCCAGTATAAAAACTGATCGGAATTTTTAATGAAACTAAGTTTGTTGCTTTGGGTCAGCCTTTCGGCGGTGGTCAGGCCGCTGATTTCTTCAAGATCAATGACTTCCTCTTCTCTAGGCTTGTCCTCGGACTTTAGGTTAATCGTTTGTGAGCGCGATAAAATGGTGTCCAAAAGGAGGTTTTGGTTAGGCAAGCTGATGATAAAAGTGACTTGCGGTGATTTTTCTTCTAAAAGCTTTAGAAAGGCGTTCTGAGCCTCAGAAGTAAATTTTCTTGGTTCAAGGATAATGACAAATTTCTTTTTCTTTTGCCAGGCCTTGCGGGAAACAAATTGGTAAATTTTCCGGATGTCATTAATGCCAAAACTTAGGGGTTGGTCGAAAACGAGCAGATCAGGATGATGAGGTTGGGCACTACCAAACTCTATCGAGATAAGTTCTTGTACTTTTTCTTGACGATTTTGCTGGCTAGAACCGGCAATAATCAAAGGAATTTCTAGGATTCTCATTTGTTGACATTTTAACCGATTCTCCATAAGATGTTAAATAGTAATGAACGACATTCAGAACAATAATCACCCCCAGGATTTAACCATTATTGACATTTTGGAAAAGAATAAAGATATTACGCCGCAATTGGCTGAGAAGATAAGGGTAACTCATTTGGCTAGCGGCGAGCCTGAAGAAATCATCCTTAAAAGAGAAGCTAGTGTTTCAGAAGAAAAACTAGTTAAGGCCAAAAGCGAGCTGATTGATACTCCTTTTGTTGATTTAGAAAAAGTTGGCTTTTCCCCGATTTCGTTGACTCTAGTGCCCCGGAGTGTGGCTGAGCGTTACCAACTGGTGCCTTTTGACTATAAAGAAAAGGAAAATCTTTTGTCTGTGGCCATGGTTAACCCCCTTGATTTAGAGACGATTGAATTCTTGGAAAAGAAGACGGGGAAGAAAATAAAAGTTTTTATCAGCACGAGCAAGGAGATAAACGAAAAGATCGCCCAGCGCTATCAGCAAGATTTGAGTAAACAGGTTTCTCAGGCGCTAGAGGAGACAACTAAAAAGAAAAAACTTCCCGAACTGGAAAACTTAGAAGAAATTATCAAAGAGGCGCCGGTGGCCAAGGTGGTTTCCACGATCTTGGAATTCGCCATTCGCTCTCGGGCTTCAGATGTTCATTTGGAGCCGCGAGAGGAAGATACCAAGGTCCGTTATAGAATTGACGGTATTTTGCAAGAAAAATTAATTTTACCTAGAAATGTTCATGAAGCAGTAGTTTCCAGAATCAAGATTCTTTCTGATCTTAAGATTGATGAGAAGAGAATTCCCCAGGATGGTCGCTTTAATTTTACTGCTGATGGTCAGGAGGTTGATTTGAGAGTTTCTACGGTGCCGACGATTTTCGGGGAAAAAGTGGTGATGAGGCTTTTGAAAAAACAAGCCAAGATTCCTACTCTTCCTGAACTTGGCCTAAGGGGGAAATCGCTTAATAATTTGGAAGAAGCCATTTCTAGGCCGCATGGGATTATCATTGTTTGTGGGCCAACTGGCTCAGGCAAAACCACGACCCTCTATTCAGTTTTATCCAAGATCAGCACTCCTCAGGTTAATGTCGTCACTATTGAGGATCCAGTGGAATATCAAATGGAAGGAGTTAATCAGGTTCAGGTTAATCCCCAGGCAGGTTTAACTTTTGCCTCAGCTTTGAGATCTTTTTTGCGCCAAGACCCGAATATCGTTATGGTAGGAGAAATAAGAGACAAGGAAACTACGGAGTTAGCGATCAACGCTTCTTTAACCGGTCATTTGGTCTTTTCCACTCTTCACACCAATAATGCTTCTGGAGCACCGCCAAGACTAATTGACATGGGCGGTGAACCATTCCTTTTGGTTTCATCCCTGACTTGTGTGGTGGCCCAAAGAGTTTTGCGGACAATTTGCGGGGATTGCAAAGAGGAATTTGTTCCCCCTGCAGAAGTACAAGAAGACATTAAAAAGGTTTTGGGAAATTTAGTAAGCGCGGTTAATCAGGGGCAAACCAACGGTCAGTTAAAGCTTTATCATGGTAAGGGATGCCAGTCCTGCGGCAATACCGGCTATCGAGGCAGAATCGGCATTTTTGAGGCCATTCCGGTGACAGAAAAAATCGGCAGACTGATTATAGAAAGAGCTTCAAGCTCTGACATTGAGAAACAGGCCATTGAAGAAGGCTTAATTACCATGAAGCAAGATGGTTATTTAAAAGCCCTAGAAGGGATTACTACCATTGAAGAGGTTCTGAGAGTGGCAGAATATTAGAAGTTATTAATTTTGCTTTTAAAAATGGAAAATCAAAAACTACAGGAAATTCTTGAATTAGCGATTAATAATAAAGCCTCAGATTTGCATCTTATTGTTGGGTTGCCAATTACTATTCGGGTTCATGGCGAGCTTTATCCTCTTTTCGGCGGAAAGATCTTTGAGCAAAAAGAAATGGAATCATTGATTTTTGAAATTCTGGGACCAACGAGAAAAGATATTTTTATCAAGAATAGAGAGCTTGATTTTTCCTATGAGTTAATAGGAAAAATGCGCTTTAGGGTGAACACTTATTTTGCCCGGGGCAACCCGGCCTGTTCTCTAAGGCTTTTACCCTTAACCGTTCCGAGCATTGAGAGTCTAAATTTACCGTCAATTTGTCATAAGTTTGTGGGCTGGCGTCAGGGTTTTGTTTTAATCACCGGCCCGACTGGTCATGGCAAATCAACCACGGTGGCGGCAATCCTCGAAGAGATTAATCAAACTAGACCTTGTCATTTGGTCAGCGTTGAGGACCCGATTGAGTATTTGTTGAAACCCAAAAAGGCGATTGTCTCTCAAAGAGAAATTGGCAGTGACACCTTGTCTTGGCAAGCGGCCTTAAGATCTTGTTTAAGGGAAGACCCGAACGTGGTTTTTATCGGCGAAATGAGAGATTTGGAAACCATTGCCGCGGCCTTGACGATTGCCGAAACCGGTCATTTGGTCTTTTCTACTCTTCACACTAATTCGGCGGCGCAAACGATTGATAGAATTATTGACGTTTTTCCAGAAGAGTCAAAAACGCAAGTGAGAATTCAGTTAGCCTCGGTTTTAGGAGCCGTTATTTCTCAGAGGCTGGTACCAGCAGCACAAGTGGGTCGAGTTCCGGCCATGGAGGTTCTTCTGGCCAACGCGGCAGTAAAAACAGCCATCAGAGAATCAAAGACCCACATGATTGACAATATTATCCAAACTTCTGGAGAGATGGGGATGATGAGTCTGGAGAAATCACTATCCTTATTGGTTACCCAAGGGGCGATTACCAGAGAAGCGGCTTTAGAGTTTGCCTTAAGGCCGGATGACTTTTTGAGGCAGATTAGATAATCATGAAAAAATTCATTTTCAAGGCTAAAGATTGGCAGGGAAAAACTATTAAGGGAAAGGTTGAGGCTGATGAAAAAAAACAAGCCATCAATACCCTTAAGAAAAAAAATATTGTCGTTATTGAGTTGAAGGAAGAAAAAGAGAATATCTTAACGGAGATTAAAAATAATCTTAGCAGCCGGATTTCCTTGGGACAGTTAACCAACTTCACTGGTCAGCTTTCTACGATGGTGATGGCCGGTTTACCTTTGGCTGAGGCGTTAGAGCTTTTAAAGGAGCAGCTTCAGGGCAAAATGGCGATCATTGTTGGGGATGTTCTTGAACAGATTAAGAGCGGCCAAAGCCTTTCTCAGGGATTAGCGAAATATCAGAGCGTTTTTGGTGAAGTTTACGTTTCTTCAATTAAGGCTGGAGAAGAGGGTGGTGCTTTGGAAAAAGTCTTAAAAAGATTAACAGAGACTTTAGAAAAGAAAAAAGAGCTCGTGGGGAAGATCAAGGGAGCGATGATTTATCCAAGTATCATTGTCGTGGGCATGATTGTGGTGATGTTTATCATGATGATTTTTGTGGTGCCGAAAATGACTTCTCTTTATGGTGAATTCGGAGCAGAAATGCCGATGTCAACGAGGATTTTAATGGCTATTTCCGGGTTAGCCTCAAAATTCTGGTGGCTATTGCCGCTTTTTGTTTTGGGAGCCATGGTCGCCTTTAAATCTCTTAGCAAGACGGCTGTGGGCAGAGAAAGGATTGACCAGCTAAAATTAAAGACCCCCCTTTTTGGGCCATTACAGGAAAAACTGATTTTGACAGAGATCTGTCGGACTTTGGGGATGCTTCTTAATTCTGGAGTTCATCTGGTTGATGGTTTGGCTATTGTTGGCAAGGCTTCGGGAAACGCGATTTATTCTCAGGCCGTGGACAGAATTAAAGAGAGGGTAGAAAAAGGTTTTTCTCTAGCAGAGGCGATTGAGGAAAACCAGATTTTTCCTCAAATTGTCGCCCAGATGGCGGCCACTGGTGAGGAAACGGGTAAATTAGACGAAATCCTGGTGAGACTTTCCGGATATTTTGAGGCTGAGACTGACCAGAAGATAAAAGGCTTGACAAGTGCCATAGAGCCTTTTATCATGATTGTACTGGGTGTGGGCGTCGCTTTCCTGGTGATTGCAGTAATTATGCCGATTTACAATTTAACCAATCAATTCTAAACCCTATAAAGGAGGTGAAAAGAGAAAAATGAAATTTTTTAACAAACAAGGAGGCGTAGGCTTTACCTTAGTGGAGCTCTTAATTGTTATTGCCCTTATCGGTATTTTGGCAGGCGCTATTGTGGCCACCCTAAATCCAGTTGAGCAGGTTAACAAAGCAAGAGACGCGAGATATGACAATGAAACTTCAGAGCTTTTGGCTGGGGTAGAAAGATATTATGCTTCTTTACAGAAATATCCTTGGCAAGAAATGGCCGATGATGTTCAATTAGAAGATATTTGGGGCGGGATAAGCACCATGTATGGAACTGGGATTTGCGGAACTGCCGACTATGCCCTAGTTAACTCTGATGACAATCCAGCTGCTTGTTCTACGGATGGGAAGCTAATTGATGCTAATGAAGTGAAGCCGGCCTTTAAGAACAAAGCCCAGTTTGAGACTGATGCCGAGGAGGGCGATTTGATGTATCTCTATAAAGAGGAGGGCGCAGGCGGCTCTGTTTATGCCTGTTTTATTCCCAAATCAAAGACCAATCGG
>CAZMUE010000013.1:0-11381 GCA_964569725.1 uncultured Gammaproteobacteria bacterium | reverse complement strand
AGGCATACCGGCTCTACCACCAAACACTTGCCTGCTAGGAAGAGACGAAGAGAGGGCTCCCCTTTTACTAAGGTTGGGTTCACCCGAAATCGGCCATGTCCTTGTCTCTGGCGTTAGGGGAGCAGGAAAAACAAACATGGTCAGAACCATGCTAACTTCCTTAGCCCTGGCTAACCCTCCAGATGAAACGAAAATCTTGACTATAAATGGCCCCCAAGGAGGACTAAAAGCTTTTGATGGCTTGCCTCATTTATTTTATGAAGGGGCGATCGAAGACCCCAAAGAGAGTGAAAAAAAACTAACTTGGCTTGCCGAAGAAATCAGCTGGCGCGAAGACCAAGGCGTC
Source organism: uncultured Gammaproteobacteria bacterium (assembly GCA_964569725.1). GTDB lineage: Bacteria > Patescibacteriota > Microgenomatia > UBA12405 > CAZMUE01 > CAZMUE01. The sequence continues at coordinate 11,035 of CAZMUE010000013.1, read as the reverse complement.
AGAACGCCAAAAGTGGTAATTGCCATTGATGACGTAGATCATTTCCTTCAATCGCTTCCATCCATGGCCGAACCGTTAACAATCATCAGTACAAGAGGCAGAGAAACGGGAATACACCTAATCCTTACCAGTGAAAAACCAGAGGACGGATCTATCAGCGGTCTTCTGAATGCAAATATGGGCTGTCGAATTGTTGGCCGCGCCGACTCCGCATCACAAGCTGTCGCCGCTTCAGGAATAAAGGGCAGTGGTGCGGAAAGACTCTTGGGCGGAGGCGATTTCCTTCTCGCGGCTGCTGGAGGTTTGGTTCGCTTCCAAGCAGGATACACCTCCATAGAAGAAATCTCTGTCATGACCGAGATGTTACAAGAGGAAGAGGCCCGCTTGGCAGGACCGAAGCCAGCTGCTGCCCCCGCTGCCAAAAGAAAAATAATTCCATTTCCCTCATTCGGAAGAAAAAGATCCTAATTAAAATGTGATTCTGTGGGTTCGAAAAATATCCTCCAGAATTTCAGCTATTTTTCAGTCATTGTCTGTTATCATTAGGCCATGAAACTAAAAATAAAAGGCTTAATTTATCTTAGCTTGTTGATTGTTTGGACAATCTCTGCTTTAAGCGGATTAATTCTCTATTTCGCTCCGGACGGACAAAGATCTGGCCAAAAACTTCTTTTATGGAATCTAAGCAAACACCAATGGTCGGGTATTCATGCAAAAATTAGTTTCCTAGCCCTAGCAATCACTCTAATCCATATTTTTCTTGATTGGAAAATCTTCATCGTGGTTATAAAGAATCTCTGGAAAACAAAGTAACTCAGCCCTCGACGATATTGATCCGAACATAAACCATCTGTATAATAGCAAAATACAAGATATGATTGAGAGTGATCACAATCATCCTCTGCCTAACTTTACTCTTGGCCATGATCAGAGGCTTTCAATTGCCCAACTCTACGTAAGATTCGATCAACTCATGAAATATGGATGGCACAGAGAACTCGTCTGCGTACAAAGGGCAACAACCCCTGTTGGTTTACTATTAATTCCAATTTTTGCCTATAGATCTCCCGCAAGCCTAGAAATTCAAACAGTCAATGACCTTTTCATCTCTGGCATTCACGGTCGAGAAGTCGCTGGACCAGAGGCTATCGCTACCGTAGTCCCCGAACTGATTCTCTTCGGCCGAGTTAGAAGTATCACCCTTCTCCCTTGCTGTAATGCCGTCGGCAGAACCATTAATGAACGCTATAGCCCTAATGGTAAAAGTGTGGCTGATGCAGACCATCTCCTGCAGCTTCATTGTCAGGCAGCTTGTCAAGAAGCAGCTGCTATTGGCGATTTCTTAAACTCTATTCCGATTGGCCCACGAACTAGAGTCATCGATTTACACGAAGATCCTGTTTATGAAGATCCAGAAGACAAAAGAGGTCCAAACAGTACCGGCACCTATATCTATGTAGACGGCCATAACCATCCACAAGACCACGATTTGACTCTAACTAGTCTAGCAACTCTGGCTAAGGCTGGCGTTCCCCTGGTTCGAAATGGACAAACCAGATTTGGAGAAAGAATCAATTCTGGTATGGTCGTCTTTACTGATGATGGATCTATGGATCAATACCTAGCAGTAATACGTGGAGCTAGCCCAGTGATTACAACGGAAATTCTGGTCACCAGCCCGAATACGCCTTCACGACAACAAAGAGTTTACCTTTATTCGCAGCTTCTTCAAGCCTCTTTCCGGTGTAGATAAAAGGTCTTAAACAGAACCCGAAATTTCTGCTATTATTAACCGTGAAATACAACTATGATATCGCCATCGTCGGCGCTGGCCCAGCCGGCATTTTTGCCTGCCTAGAAATCGTTAAAACCAAACCAAAGCTAAAGATCGCTCTTTTTGATATGGGCCCGAGTTTAAAGAAAAGACAGCCCCACCAAGTCATGAGCGGTTTTGGCGGAGCGGGCACCTACTCTGACGGTAAGCTTCACTACACGGCCAAACTCTCTCACGAAAGGGTTTTTCACCTGATCAATCCTCAAGAATATCAAAAGATTCTGGAGGAAATAGGAATTAGTCTGAAAGATTTTGGTCTAAAGGCAGAGTATTATCCCAAAAATGAAAAGGGGGTTAAAAAACTAGTCTCAGAAGCCAAAAAAGAAAACATTGAGCTGGTCATTCGCAGAACCCAACACGCTGGCACCGACCAACTTAGAAAGATTATTAAAAAGATTGAAGATTATTTGCAGGAGAAGAAAATTAATCTGATTACTGAAACTAAGATCGTAGATCTGCTAATGCAAAACGGTCGGGCCAGAGGCGTCATTGATGAAAAAGGGGTGATCTGCCGAGCAAAAAAGATCATGCTTTGCCCTGGCAGGATCGGGGCAAGATGGCTACAAAAACTAGCAACCCGATATGGAATCAAATATGAGTACGATATGGTAGAAGTTGGCGTCAGAGTAGAATGCCCTGCTAAGGTAATGAGGCGCCATGCGGAAATACTTTACGAAATTGTTCTTAAGATTAAGACCAAAACCTTTGGCGATACTGTAAGAACTTTTTGCTCTTGCCCAAAAGGTTTTGTTGCTAAAGAAGATTACGGTAATTATGTTTGCGTTAATGGCCATTCAGACTCTAATCACAACTCAAAAAATTCTAATTTTGCCTTCGTCTGCGAAATCCGCCTCACCGAACCAGTGGAAAATTCTATTGCCTATGGTCAATCAATTGCCGAATTGGCCTCTACTATCGGCGGCGGCAAACCTGTCTTGCAAAGATTAAAAGATTTAAAAATGGGCCGAAGAAGCACTTGGAAAAGAATAAAACAATCGCCGCTAAAGCCGTCTTTAACTCAAGTCACTCCCGGCGATATTTCTATGGCTCTCCCTCATCGCATTATTACCAACATCATGGAAGGACTTGAGCAATTAGATAAAATTATGCCCGGCATAAATTCTGACACGACTTTACTTTATGCTCCCGAAGTTAAATTCAGATCTTCAAGAGTAAAAACTAAATCTACGATGGAAACCACCCTTAAGGAAGTTTATGTTGCTGGGGATGCAACCGGTCTTTCGGGGACAATCACTGGCGCTGCCGCAACTGGCATTATGGCTGCAAGAGGCATGATCGGTAAGAAAACTCGCTAACTACTCTACTTTATCAATCTCTTGATAAACCAATTTCGAGATTTCTCGAATCAAAGAAACTTGGTCGTCATAATGAGTTCCCTTGGTCATAATACAAAGCAGATAAGGATGTTGGGGGTGATAAATAATCCCGCAGTCGTGAAGCTGCTTAATCACCGGATCATTATCTGCCTCAGAGCCAAACTTGTGAGAAACAGTAATATTACCTGGCACTCCAGCAACCAAGCCTTCTTTAAACTTTGCCCGACTAAGAATTTCTAAAGACTTTTCTGAATTGGTTCTATTTAAATAAGAGGCATTGTAGAGAATTCTGAAAAATGAGCTGTATTGCTGCGGCGAAATAAAGTCATTGCCCTCTGTTTCTGAGGGAAAAGAAACCCCTAGATCTTCATGAACTTTTTTAACATCTTTTACGTCTCGGTTGTAAACCAAAAGACGGAAAGCTTCGTTATCAGAATCAACGATCATTTTTTCTATCAGCTCTTTAACTGAATAATCTTCCTCAGGAAAGGCCTCTTCGCCAGGAGCGGGCTTTTTATCCTTAAGAATCTTCTTTTCTAAAACCCCAGGATCAACTTCTGAAGCCTTAAGATAGGCAATCATCACCGGTACTTTTAAAAGACTTGCCGGAGAGAACTCCTTCTCTTCGCCAATGCCAAACCAAGGACCATTCTTTAGATCCCGAAAATAAACAGAAGTTTCAGTAACTCCGTTTTTGCTTTCCTCAATCAAGCTTTCTACATCGCTTTTTAAATTCTTTAAACTAATCCCTAAAGAGTCCAGGTCCGCCTCACAATCCAAAAGAGGATTAATAAACTGATAACCTCCCTCCCTGATCTCAGACGGCCGAATTGTTTTTTTATCGGAAGGGAAAAATAGACGACCGCAAACAAAACCGAAGCCAAAGGTTAACAGGAGAAAAAAATAAAATTTGGGCTTGTTTATACTCATAAATGAATTTTCCCTACATCATGATTTATATTATTATCCTAAGAAAAAATCAAGAAGACTGCGGGAAATTAGCCTTTAAAAAGGACGTTAATTTTCTAAATAATTATTCGCAGAGAGAGAAAAATGGCGTTATGTTGCAAAAACCGCTGCAGCAATCTGCATTCTTAGAACACCGCTCCCCTGAATTAAAACACCCAAAGGCTGATGTCGGCGTTGGGCTGATGGTGGGAACAACGTTACTGCAAGATTCGCAATAACTCTTGGCCCCCCAAGAGCAAGCGCTGCCGTCAACAGGGCCATCGCTTTCGCAAACGCCCTCTTTGTGACACTTTCTGATGCCAGAACCATGGTTACATGTTTCAAAATAGTTGGCAACGCAACGTCTCCATCTAGTTTCTCTAGTGCAGACATCATAAACAATGTTTATCGGGGTAGACGTCACTGTCGTTGCCAGAGCCGAGGGCAAACTCCCTTCGCAGGTTTTCCTGCACTCTTCAGAAACAGCAAGCCTATCCTGCCAACCAAAATCCTGAAAATTAGCGGGGATTGTTTCAGGCGCTAGCGGAGCAGAATGATAACAGCATCCTTTGGCAGAGCAACAAATAAAATTAGCGAAGCCTCCTGCAATCTTGCACATAGGCGCGACAGTTTCGCATCGCCGCGAAACATCGTCTAAACACTTTTGCTTCCAGCGATGATCACTCTCCTTAACCCATTTTCCATCAACGCAATATAGGGGTCTTCCTGAATTGTCAAATAAAGCAACGCATTCGTCAAAACATTTATTATTCTTTTCATCATAACAAGAAGGCAACGGGCAGATAGACTCGGTAATGCAACGGTTATTAACGCAAGTAAGCCACCAGTGACATTTCTGCCCAGAACAACAAGCTTGATTTTTCTCTCCGCAAGAACCTACGGGAGTCGGTGTTAATGCTTTAGTTGGGGTTGGTATTTGTCTTTGAGTCGGAATGGTAGTAGGAGGTCTCGACGATACACATTTACCATTAGAGCACTGTTTAGCACCACAATCTTCTTTAACAACCCAATGACCACCCGAGCAAATTCTGACAGCGTTATCGACACATATCTTATCTCCATTTTTTCCAGCCGGATCTGCACATCTACAATTTTTTTTGCAATCGTCATCACTGCGACATTCGTTAAAATTACGGCTACAACCCGGAGGTCTTTCGATAGTAATACACTTAGCATTACAACTATCATCAGTACAAACATTACAAGGAGCATCAATAGATGCTTTCCCCCTGTTCTCCTGGGACATTCCCACCAGCTTCACCGCAGCCGGAAGGGCTAGGGCGACCACAAGAAGACCAATCATGATTGACAACTGAGCCAATCCAGCTTTATTTGCCTTTTTAAAAGAAAGCCTATTTCCTTTTGTGTACACAGGACTGTTTTTAATGATTAACCAAAACCAAGTTCTTGTCGAGAGACAAGCGCAGAAATTTTTGAGATGTTAAAAAATATTGGCTCCCAGATCCGACCCCTTATTAGACAAAAATTAACAAATCGGCTATATTGTTTTTATGCACCAACTTTCCTTACCATTGAAGCTAATTATCTCTATCTTTACTGGTGCTATCATTGGTTTGGAAAGAGAGTCTCTTTACGAAAAGAAGCACAACCGCGACTTTGACAAGGGGCAATTAGGCGGGGTCAGGACTTTTTCCCTAATCTCTTTACTCGGCGCTATTTCTGGACTCCTAAGTCTCAATGGAAGCTCTAATTTATTTTTAATTATCGCGATCTGTTTTTGCTTTTTAATCGGAGCCTATTACATTGTCGGCAGCCTGCTTACTAAATCAACCGGCTTAACGACAGAGCTTTCTGCTGTCTATGCTTTTCTGTTGGGTTATTTCATCACCGCTGAAGTTTTCCCCATACAGCTCATTATTGCTCTAACCGTAATCATTGCCTTGATTCTTTCCTTAAGAAGAAAAACCAGAACTTTTGCTCTTGGCATTAAGGCAACCGAACTTAATGCTTTTATTAGTTTCGCCTTGATCGCTCTAGTCATCCTACCTTTTCTCCCTAATAAATCCTTCTATTTAACTGATATCCCTTTCGTAAGGGGCCTATTGGAAACCTATCAAATTCAATTAAGGATCCTTGAGCTCTTAGAAATTATTAACCCTTTCAGGCTCTGGTTTATTGTTGCTCTTATCGCTGGAGTTGACGTTCTTGGCTATATTCTGGGGAAATTGGCTGGCCAAAAAAAGGGTTGGTTAATCGCTAGCTTTGTCGGTGGTTTTATCTCTTCCACTTCTACCACCCAATCATTAGCCCAGAAGAGCAAAAAGGATCCACGCATTAATCATCTTGTCGCTGCCGCTGTTTTTGCCAACCTAGCTAGCTTTCTGCAGATCTTCGTTCTCGTCGCTCCTCTTAATAGCCGTTGGTTAATCACGATAACGCCTGTCCTGCTTTTAATTATTATTTCTAGTCTTAGCGCAGGCTTCTTTTATCTCCTCAAGGAGCAGAAAAATGATCATCATCAAGAATTGGAGCCTCAAACAAAAGAATTAGAAGAGGAAAAAATATTTTCTTTAGCTCCGGCAATAAAATTTGCCCTGCTTTTAATTATTATTAGAAGTGTAACTAAATTGGCCCTAGCCTTTTTCGGTCAAGCCGGATTTATGGTTAGCTCTATCGTGGCTTCGTTTTCCGGCATTGACGCCATCGTCATTAACTTGGCTGAATCAGCTGGCAAAGACATTACTCTTAAAACTGCGCTCTTAACCTTCGTTTTTGTTAATGCCGCTAATTTACTCAGTAAAGTTGGCTACACTCTTTTACAAGGCAAAAAATCCTTTGCCCTCAAATTCCTTAGCGCCGCTCTCGTCGTCATTGTTTCCAGCTTGATTGGTTATTTCTTGATATAATGTAAAGGATGTTTTCACTGATTAAGAAGAAGCGAAAACCCTCTCTTTGTTTTATTGCCTTTCTGCAGGCTTTCGGTGTTAATCTTTATTGTGGTCTGGTTAGCCTCATTTTCTGGCGAGGCAATGATTGGTTCGGTCCCATCAGAGGATATCTCGGACCTGTTCTCTTTTTAACTCTTTTCGTCGTCTCTGCCCTTATCTCTGCCTTGATTGTCCTCGGCTATCCAGTTTTTCTTTTTTGGGAAAAGAAAGAGCGACTCCAAGCAATCAAATTAACTGCCTACACGGCTAGCTGGTTGCTAAGCTTTGTTATTCTCATCATTTCTCTAATCCTTATCTTATAGAAAATTTTTGTTATAATGAGGGCAACCCAATACCAAAAGCGCAAAAAGACGATGTCTAAAAAATACCTTGTTGGTCTAGCCGTAGCCCTGATCTTCGCCATCATCGTCTTTCTGCTAACTATCTTTTGTAAGCACTATAAAAACAATCGCAAGATCGGCCCCCGAATCGTCCCTTCCTCAACAGAAGAAATCCTCCTTGGCCAAGAAACAACGCCAACAATAACTCCTCCGGAGACCGAAACAACTCTTTCGCAAAAAAAATTTTTCCTAAAAATTACCTCTCCTCAATCAGGAACTACTACTAACACTTCACCAGTCACTATTGAAGGCGAAACCATTCCTTATGCAGAAGTTTTCATTAATGACCAGGAACTTAAAGCCGACAAAAGTGGATTATTCACAACTACTCTCACCCTAGAAGAAGACGAAAATTATATCATCATCGCCGCTAACGACGAATGGGGTAATTATGCTGAGCAGGAAATTTCCGTTATTTACCAGCCGTGAAACTTTTTAATCTGGCTTAGCGTATTTTCTATAGCAAAGGAGGTGACACTCATGAAGATTACAACTAAAATAATCGCGCTTAGTCTTTCTGCCTTTATCGGCTTAACGGTTCTTGCTCCCCCAGCCGAGGCCCTTTCTCTTTTTAAATCCAGAAATGAAGCAGAAAAAGAAGTCAGAAAAGAAAACGGCCAGGGCCAGGGAGAACAAATCAGGGAAGAAGCCAGAAATAGAATTAGAGAATCAGTAGCTCTCCTCAGAAAAGCTAGGCTTGAGGCCGTTAACAATACGGTTTTAATTGTTTCCCAAGACGGCAAAAGCTATACCGTTAACACTGATGATAAAACCCAATTAAGACGGCGTTTCTGGGGGAAAGCAACCTTAGAGGAAATGACTATTGGAGATCAGCTTAACGTTATTGGCAAATGGACCGACGAAGAAAAGACCACAATTCAGGCAAGATTAATCCGTAATTTGTCCATTCAAAAGAGATATGGTGTCTTTTTCGGAGAAATCATCTCTTTGAATGGAAACGGTTGGGTGATGAAAAGCGTAAACCGAGGCGAGCAAACCGTAACTGTCTCCACTAACACTAGATTTGTTAACAGAAAACAAGAAACTATTAACAGGGACGATCTCCAGACTGGCCATAAAGTAAGGGTCCGCGGTCTCTGGAACAATCAAAATAAAACCATTAGTGAAGTGACCCTGGTTAAAGACTTCAGCCTCCCAATCATTAACAGCACTGACCAAGAGAACGAATAACCGCAGGCTAGGCAACAAAACCAAACCCCTCCTCACCGAGGGGTTTTTGCGAGTTGCCTTCCGGCTACTTTTTGTTTAATAATGAATTTGGGTAAAATTGTTTTTAAATAACTAAGGAGGTGAGAAAAATGAAAAAAATTATTTTCTTAATCTTGACCTTAGCCATTATCTCTGGATCAAGCAAAGCTGGCTTCGCTCTTGCTCAAGGTAACAAATCTCAACCAAAGGGCTTAGAAGATAAAAGTATTCTAAGCAAAATTACCTTCGTTCATTATAAAAAGGGTTATGCTAAACCGAATAAGCCGGGAAAGCCGCCCCAAGATAATTGCTATGGTTTTCTTGCCAGAGGAGCAAAATGGAAAACCACTGAGGATTATTTAATTAATCCATCTGGCTCTAGCCTAACTGATGATTTTGTCTCTAATACTATTACCGCAGGCGCTAACGAATGGGAAATTTACGGCGGTGAAGCTATTTTTGGTAACGCTAACCTTGATAGCAATGCCGTTTATGATCCAGACCAAATGGACGGCAAAAACGTAGCTGCCTTTGGTAACTATCCCGAAGCTAATGTTATTGCCGTGACAACCATCTGGGGTTATTTTTCCGGACCGCCAAAGTCCAGAGAATTAATAGAATGGGATATGCTTTTTGATATTGACTACCAATGGGGCGATGCCCTCCTTGATCCTAGCTTCATGGATCTGCAGAATATCGCTACCCATGAACTAGGCCATAGCGCAGGACTAGACGATCTTTACGAAACCGCCTGCTCTTCAGAAACCATGTATGGATATTCTCAGGAAGGAGAAACCAGCAAGAGAGATCTTAATTCGGGCGATATCAAGGGAATTCAAGAGTTATACTAAGGACCATCTTTACCTGCAGAAAATAAAGGGAAAGATCTGAATCCTGTCTTTACAGAGATTCAACCTCTTTGCGGCGAGTCAAAAGGATGCTTTTTGGCTTTTATTATTAGTGGAAATATATCACAAATGTCCAACCGCCTTTTTTCTTAAAGAAAGGCCGAAAAGATACAAAGAAACAAAGTAGATAAGAAGAACAATCACCCCATCAACCAGAATTACCGAGTTCGCTTTAAGAAGGCCAATAAAGAAACTGTTCATCGCTCCTAAAGACAAATTGAAGATAATCGGCAGCTGGTAAAAAATAAAAAGCATTAAGGCAGTAATTGTCCCCAAAAGCATGAAAACAGCGTAAAGCCTAACCGCCAAACTGCTCTTCTGCTTAGCGTCAGTTCTAACAAACCAACTTTTGATCTCTGCCTGGGCGTAAGTGAAAAGGTTTTCTATCCCCAGGGCCTCTTTAATAACAAAGTAAAAATCTGTTTTCATGAAAAAAAGCATCTGCCACAAAATTCCTAACCACTCTACTAAAATGAGTTGTCTGACAATTTGATAAAACCAGAAATGAGAAAAGGGCAGGTTGGGAAAAACAATCAAAAAAAGAAAACCCGCCCCCAGAATCGCCAAGTCAATCGCGGTTCCAGCTAAATAAACTGCAATTCTGTCTTTGGAAGAGACAGAAAAGATATCGGCATAGCGGGTCTCAACAACTAAAAAATATAGCCTATTGGAAAAGGATATTTCTGCCTTAATCCCTCTCGCCCGAGCCACTAAAAAATGGGCCAATTCATGACAAAGGCCAGTCAACCAACCAAAAACAAAAAATGTAAACAAAGAGGGGCTGAATCTTGGATGCCAGAAGAAATCAGCCGAAGAAGGAATCAATTCTGGAAAGAACCACAAGCTAAGGGCGGCGGCGGCGATAAACAAAGAAAGAGGAACTCCCCAGAAATAAGAAGAAATAAGTTTTTTTGCCTTCTGGGTACTAATTAACCCAGAAAAGAAATTTTTCTCTGTTGCGGGCTGCGGTAGAGAAAAACCATCTATCCCCCTGATTAAACGATACTTAGCTAAATTCAAAATCATAATCTTAACCATGCTCTCAACCCGATCCTTGGGGAAGTTAATAGCGTCTTTAAGATTGAGCTTTTGAGAAATCTCTCTGACCGTAAGCGACTCTTTCATGATTTTTGCTAAAGGCCGCCAACTCTTATCAATTAGAATAAAAACGCTCAAGCGTTTATTTCCTAAAAAGATTTTTTCCTTCCCTGCCGGCCGAACAATTAGTGAAACTGCCTCAACAATAGAAGAATCAACCAAGTTTATTGGTTTAGCTCTTTGCAGCATGTCTAATCTGTCTCTTCCATTTATATGCTTTTTCTGTTTATAATGTTTCTACTTGTATTGAAGATTATTTCATATTAAAAAAAGAAAACAAGCTTAAAAAGTAATTCTAAGAAGGAGGTGAAGAATTATGGATCAAGACTTGAATCAACCCAACGACAATAATCAGAATCCCGGGCAAACACAGGCTCCAGCTCAAGAACCA
>CAZMUE010000012.1:0-11384 GCA_964569725.1 uncultured Gammaproteobacteria bacterium | reverse complement strand
AGAAAGAGCTTTTTGTCGCCCCTGATGCATTCTATTATTGCTAATGCTATGGGTTCGCCCAGAAGCGAACTGTCAAAACTAGCTAATGCCTTTTTGGAATCAGTAAAAGAAAAACACATGCTTTTTTACTTTTTTGATCAGGACTTGCAAAAAGCTATGGAAGAAATGGGCTATGCCGGTAGAATTGACAGTTTTGAAGGTGATTATTTACACCTCAATGACGCTAATTTGGCCGGAGCCAAGTCCAATCTCTTCATTGAACAAGAGATTAAAGAAGAGTTTGAGATTGATAGTTCGGGAACGATAAAAAAGAAAGTTACCATTGTTTACCGCAATCCAGCTCCGGGTTCAAATTGCAATTTGGAAAAAGGCGATCTCTGTCTCAATGGGTTGTACCGCAACTGGTTCAGATTTTATGTGCCCCAAGGTAGCACTTTGATTAAAATGACTGGTTCTGAGGTTGAGCCAGTTGTTTACGACGAATTAGGAAAAACTGTTTTTGAGGGCTTTTACGGTAATAGTTATCCTTTGAGGCCGGAAAGCTTAACCAGGGTAGTGGTAGAGTATCAGCTGCCGTTTAAGGCCGGAGAAAGTCTTAAGAGCATGATTCAAAAACAGCCGGGAACTAAACCGATTAAAACAGAAATTGTCGTTAACGGCCAAACCAAAGAAGAATTTACTTTAATGGGTGACAAGATCCTCAATCTTTCTTGGTAACCGCCGATGGTTTTTCGCGAAGGCTCAGGAACAACTTTTAAAAGCGAGGGAGTGGTTATTGGCCGCCGCAGTTTTAAGGATTATGATCGCTTGGTAACCATTTATTCTTCTAAATTCGGTAAAATCACCGCCCTGGCTAAAGGGGCTAAAAGGATCAGTAGTCGTAAGGCTGGGGGTTTAGAAATCGGCACCAGGGCTAATTTTGTTTTTAGCCGTAGTCATGGGTTTGCTATAATAACTGAAGTTAGCCCGATTGAGTACTTTTTTGAGTTGAGAACTGATTTTAAGCGTTTGGGCTTGGGTTTTTTGCTCTTTGAGCTGATTTCGCGCATGACCGTAGAAGAACAGCCTCAAGAAGGGCTTTACTCTTTAATCCTAAAGCTCTTGAGGGGAATCAGCCAGGGAAGAATTAAAAAAGCGATTTTGATTGAAACAGAGATTCTTGATAATTTGGGCTTTGGGATACCGGAAAGAATAAAAAGATTGCTTTTAAAAGGGAATTTTAGCCTGGCGCAACAAGAATTGAATTTATTTATAGAAACAGTCATTGAAAAAAAATTAGAGAGCGCTAAACTGATAAAAGATGGATAAAGACAAAAAAGGATCCTCGTTAACAGAATTGAATAAAATTGTCTCTCTTTGCAAGAGAAGAGGTTTTATTTTTCCCGGTTCAGACATTTATGGTGGTTTGGCCAATACTTTTGATTATGGTCCTTTGGGAACAGAATTACTAAGGAATATAAAAAATCTTTGGTGGCAGCGCTTTGTTAATCAAAGAAAAGATATTTATGGTCTTGACGGTGGAATTTTGATGAACCAGGGGGTTTGGGAGGCTTCAGGACACACCAAAAACTTTATTGATACTTTGGTTGACTGTAAAAAGTGTCGGAAAAGATTTCGGCTGGATCAACTTCCCAAAGGGTTTAAGAGATGCCTTGACTGCGGTGGTGAACTAACCAAAGCGAGGAAATTCAATCCTATGTTTAAAACCTTTGTTGGTCCAGTTGAGGATCAGGCGGCGATTGTCTATTTAAGACCAGAGACCGCTCAGGCAATTTTTATTAATTTTAATAATGTGCTGGATACCTTCAGGCCCAAACTTCCTTTTGGCATTGCTCAGATCGGTAAGGCTTTCAGGAATGAGATTACTCTGGGAAGATTCATTTTCAGGACCCTGGAGTTTGAGCAAATGGAGATTGAGTATTTTATCAGGGAAAAAGATTGGGAGACATGTTTTGAAGAATGGAAAAAGGAACTTTGGCAATGGGCTTTAAGCTTAGGCATTAAGGCCGAGCACTTACGCTGGCGGGTTCATGGGAAAGGAGAGCTTTCTCATTATTCCAAAAGAACAGAGGATCTGGAGTTCTCTTTTGAAGGCAAGTTTGAGGAGCTTTACGGCTTGGCTTATAGAACTGATTTTGATTTGAAAAACCATGCCAAGGCCTCAGGAGTAGATTTGCAATACCAAGATCCTTTGACAGGTGAGAAATTCTTCCCCCATGTGGTTGAGCCATCCCTAGGCCTTAATAGGACCCTCTTGGCAGTTCTTTTTGATGCCTATACTGAAGGGGAAAGGACCATCCTGAAGCTTAGGCCCCAGCTGGCCCCTTATAAAGTGGCTGTCTTCCCGCTTTTAGCTAATAAGCCAGAGTTAGTTCAAAAAGCAGAACAGGTTTTTAAGATATTGCAGAAGAAATTCAGCGTTGCCTGGGACGAGCGGGGAAATATTGGGAAAAGATATTATGCCCAAGACGAAATTGGCACTCCTTGGTGTGTTACTATTGATTTTACGACCTTGGAAGATGAGACAGTGACGATCAGGGATAGAGACACGGTTGAGCAGAAAAGAGTCAAAATAGAGGCGTTAGAAAACCATTTAACTAAATTATTAGAGTTTTAAAGGAGATTATGGCAAAAAATAAAACCGACAACACAAAATTAGCTCTAATTATTGGCGGCATTCTCTTAATAGTAATCCTAGTTTTCTGGTTTTTGGGCGGTTTTAATAAAAGGAATCAAGGAAAACCAGCTTTGCCGCAGCCTACTCCTAGACCAGAATATCAAATCCAAGACGAAGAAAAGCCAGTGATTAAACTCATTCCAAGGCAGGATGGCCACGAATTAAAATTGGTGGTAGAGAAAATCCCTTCAGGGTTAACAGAAGTAGAGTATGAGCTGATTTATTTAGCCGAGTCAGAAGCTGGTGAATTCGAAAGAGGCGCTGGAGATTTAATCAGCCTTTCCGGAGGAGAGAAAAGCTTTGAAAGAGACATCCTGTTAGGAACAGCCAGTTGCACGACCGGAACCTGCAAATACAAATACGACGAGGGAGTTACTGGTGGGACCCTAACCCTGAGATTCACCAGAGAAGATGGCCAGGTTTTTGGCTTTAAAGGAGAATTTAGTTTGGTTTCAGACACGGATGAGCTTAAGACAGCCAAAGAGGAAATCATTTTCAACTCAAGCAAAAAAATGTCTGGCTATTGGGTTGTAATTGACACTTATGGTTTTCCAGGAGAATTTAAGGGTACAGTAAAGGCCGGGCCGTTCAGCGCTTATGGTAGCCATTCGGCTCAAGTAACTATTGATGCCGGCGAAGAGAATGTTTATCTCTGGAGTGACAGTTGGGAAAAAATAACAGGTAAAGTTTCCTTACCGGGGATATTTTTAATAGGGGATTAAAGTCGTTCTTTTGGCTTTCCAAAGCCTTCTCTGACAATATCTTCTTCGGCTAGAGCCACGCAGAATTTAGCTTCCTGCTCGCGAAGGATATCAACAAAAGCCCAAACGAGGGATTGGGGGCTTTCAAAAATAATGGTCGGAGTGCCCATCATTCCGCAATCAGCAGAGAATTTAACTGGCATACCTTCTTGTCTGCCAATATCCATAAATCTAACGGCAGCAGCAAGTCCATCAGCGAAGCTCGGATAATCACCGAAGATCAGGTTTACTCTTTCTGGTGAAACAAGATTTGGGAATGGTTTTTTGACGGCGGTCATAGCTAATGATAATACGACCATAGGACTAAAAGCAATTTAACCCTTTTTTCATTTTTCTGGAAATTGCCCCTTGACAGAGCCATTCTTTTTAGGAAAATGGAAGAAATTGCTGTGTAATGGCAAGGACATTTAAAGCTTATAATTAGACTATCCATTCGTTTAGAATCGGCAGAGAATCTTACTGGGCCGGAAAGACCTTCTTGCGCAACAATATCGATAAATCTGGCGGCCGTGGGCAAACCGTCAGTAGATCCCTCGAAATCAGAAAAAAGCAAGTTCACTCTTGCCGGCGGAGGAGACGTAATAAAAAGCCAATTTATCCTTAAATTTATTTTGATTTTTCGGCTTCTTG
This sequence comes from uncultured Gammaproteobacteria bacterium, assembly GCA_964569725.1. Lineage (GTDB taxonomy): Bacteria > Patescibacteriota > Microgenomatia > UBA12405 > CAZMUE01 > CAZMUE01. Next base: position 7,316 of record CAZMUE010000012.1, on the reverse strand, counting down.
TTTCCACTGATCAAATGTCCAATTACGCTCCAAACCCTCTACTCCTGTTTCGATTGCATCCCCCCTCGTTTCGAAACGTCCAAGACTCCATAAACCATCATCAGCGGTGTGTATATTAACTGCCCATAATTCAGGAGTTATAACGCCTGGATGATTTACAATTTGAGAAACCATTCCAGCAATTCGGCCATCTTTTCGAAAAACCGTGTGGTCTCCGTACGCCTCCTGTTTTAAAGAAATCGCTGGTCGCTTTTTTCTTGTTGATCGTTCTGTCATTATTTTTATCCCCTTTTAAAATAAATTAGCTTTTTATTGAAATTATCGGCTAGACTGACCTGCGAGTTCTTGAACAACCCTAAATTGATCAGATGTCAATGGCTCTTCATCGGCAGCGCCGAAACTTTCTCCCTCTATCACTCCAAATGCTCGTTCAACTCTGGGCAGTTCTCTGCGCCTTTTTGGGTTCGGGTTGGGCATTTCGATGAATAATTTAATACTTTTTTGCCCGGTATGAGGATGTTCGTTTACGCCAACTCTAAAATCGCAATCAGCAATTCCAAAGGTAATTTTAGAATCCCAAAGGCCCCTGGATCTTTTTACCGATGCAAACATTCTGTCGGCAATGCCACTATTTACAATTCGTTCCCTCATAATAATCACCCCCCCGTTTTAAATTGCTAAAATTATATCAAATTGACTTTTTGTTATGGCGTATAACTACATTTATATTGAATAATACCATAATTATAGGATTAAAACCAATAATTTAAACTTCTTTTCTTGATTTTTTAGAAATTGCCTCTTGACAGAGCTATTTTTTTTAGGCAAAATGGAAGAAATTGGTGAGCAATGGTGATAATTGGTGAATTCCTAGGTTGAAAATAATGTTAATTGGACAATACCAGACTAAAGTTAGCAAAAGTGGACGCACTGCCTTTCCAAAGAGGTTTAGGGAAAGTTTGGGAGAAAGAATCTTTGTGACTCGAGGTTGGGAAGGTTGTTTAATTGCCATCTCTGAGAAAGAATGGCAGGTACTTTTACAAGGAACCGAAGACAAACCTTTTGTTTTTGGCGCAACCAGAGACACAACCAGGTTTTTGCTGGGTAACGCTACCTTAGTTGAGCCGGACGGCCAGGGAAGATTCATTTTACCAAAACATTTGCGAGATTACGCCGAAATTGAAAGCGGAGAGATTGTTTTTCTGGGCTTGAGCCGTTATGTGGAAATCTGGAGTAAAGATAAATGGGAGAAATATCAAGATTATTTGGGTAAAAATATTAGTCAAATTTCAGAGAAATTAGTCCGTGAATAAGTATCATCAGCCGGTTCTTTTAAAAGAAACGCTAGAACTTTTACAAGTCAGAAAAGACGAAAAGTATATTGATGCCACGCTCGGCAGTGGTGGTCACAGTCTAGAGATCATCAAGAGGGGCGGCCTGCTTTTAGGCATTGACTGGGATCCTGAGATGATCAAAATTGTCAAAGGGCGTTTTTCGGCCTGCCCCAACGCTCTTTGGCAATTAAAAGAAGGCAATTTTAAAGATCTTAAAAAGATTGCCGAAGCGGCAGGGTTCTTGGGCGCAGCTGGGATGATTGCTGACCTGGGACTCTCAAGCTTGCAAATTAAAAATTTTAACCGAGGTTTTTCTTTTCAGGACCAGGGTTCTTTAGATATGCGTCTTAATCCTGGTCTGACCAGAACAGCCAAGGATCTGATTAATAGTTTAAACCAAGATGAGCTATCAGAAATATTTCAGCGATTGGTTCAGGAAAAGCTGGCTAGGCCAATTGCTCAGTCTGTGGTTAAGTCCCGTCGTTTAAGACCGATTGCAACAGCGAAAGACTTAGCTGAGATTATCGAAAGAGTTAAGCCGAGAGTTAAGGGTAAGCTGCATCCAGCGACTAAAGTTTTCCTGGCCTTGAGAATCTTAGTCAATCAGGAATTTGAAAATTTAAAAGCATTGCTTGAGGCCAGCCTAGAGGTTTTAAAACCAGGAGGCCGGCTTTTAATCATTAGCTTTCATTCTGGTGAAGACCGTTTGGTCAAACTGGAATTCAGAAAGCTAAAAAAGCAAAAAAAAGCCCTGCTTTTGACTAAAAAGCCAATTGAGGCTGGAGCTAAAGAGGTGGCGGCAAATCCTTTGGCCAGAAGCGCCAAGTTAAGGGCAATAGAGAAAAAATGATTAAAAAAATACTTTGGTTAACTTTCGTTCTGGTAATTCTAGAGGTGATCTTTTGTTTAGGATCATGTTCAGCTATTGCGGAAAAGGAGACAAAAACGAGCCAGTTAATGGAAAAAGTCAACCAATTAAAAATTGAGAATCAGATTCTGGAACAGAAAACAGCGCAACTTTCTTCTCTTAAACGGATTAGCCAAGAAGCAGAAAAATTAAATCTTTCTCAAATCAGTCGTAAAGTCGACCTAAAGAGTGAAAGCTTCTTTGCCATGCGTTAAAGATGATATTATGGCTAAGAGGAGATCATGGCTGATAAAAGACTTTCGGTAATTATTTTCCTTTTCTTTGCAGCCATTTTTGTGGTGGCTGCCAGATTCTTCTATTGGCAGATCCTTACTGGTCAGGGTTTTGCCAGCGCTGCTTCCAGCCAGAGGACGAAAAGTTTGGAGATAGAAGCGCCCCGGGGAAAAATCTATACTAATGATAATTTCTGTTTGGTAAACAATCGCAAAGCCTATTTGCTCTATAGTTATTTACCGCAATTGGAAAAACCAGTCCAGGAAGTGGCCGATCAATTAACCGAAATCCTTCTGGCACAAACACTTGAGAAGGCCAGGGAAGCGACCACCGAAGCAGAAACGGTTGACGAAAAAGAAACTAAAGAGGAGCTTAACGAGGATTTGACCAAAGCCCTTGATCAGGGTTCTGGTCAAAAATGGGTGATTTTAAATAAAGATCTTGGTGAAGAAGAAAAAGAAAAAATTAGCCAGCTTGATTTGGCTGGTTTAGGCTTTGAGGCCACAGAAACCAGGGATTACCCAGAAGGAAGCATGGCTGCCCATCTCTTGGGTTTTGTTGGTTATGATGAACACAATCAAAGCAAAGGCTACTTTGGCCTGGAGGGTTTTTATGACGATGCTTTGAGAGGAACAACCGGTCTGTTGATTGAGGAAAAGGATCTTTTGGGTCGACCGATTCCCTTTGGAAAACGCATCAGGGATAAGCCGGTTGAAGGCCGAGGCCTCTCGCTTTATTTAGACAGGGTGATTCAGTTTGTGGTTGAGGAAGAACTGGTTAAGGGAATAGAGCGCTATCAGGCTAAAGCTGGTTCAGTGATAGTGATGGATCCTAAAACCGGGGGTATTTTAGCCATGGCTTCTTGGCCTAGCTATGAACCAAAGAAATACGCCAAAACCTTATCAGAATTATTTCCTAATCCCAATATTGCCGAAACCTTTGAGCCGGGTTCCATTTTTAAACCTTTGATTATGGCCAGCGCCATTGAAGAAAAAGCAGTTGATGAAAAAACGATTTGCGATTCTTGCTCTGGGCCAAAAAAGGTTGGCGATCATACGATTAGAACCTGGAATGACGAATATCATCCCAATTCTACGATTTATGACATTATTAAAAATTCAGATAATGTCGGCATGGTTTTCACGGTTCAGAGATTAGGTTTGGAAAGAACTTTAGAATATCTAGATAAATTCGGTTTTGGTAAAAAAACCGGGGTTGATCTTCAAGAAGAGAGTTTTGCCAAATTAAAAGACAAATGGTATCCCATGGATTTAGCTTCAGTTTCTTTTGGTCAGGGGATTGCCATCACGCCCCTGCAAATGATTTCTGCTTTTTCTGCTTTGGCTAACCGAGGAATTCAGATGAAGCCGAAAATGGTAAAAGCGTTTTATGATAATAGCAAAATCATTACCATTAAACCAGAAGCAAAAAAAAGAGTTTTTTCTCCGGAGACGACAGAATTAATGACTAAGATTTTGGTTAATGCGGTTGATCAGGGAGAAGCTAAATGGGCCAAGCCTCAAGGAATCAGTATTGCTGGAAAAACAGGTACTGCCCAGATCCCGATTAAGGGCTATTATGATGAAGAAAAGACGATTGCTTCTTTTATCGGTTTTGCTCCTGCGGAAAAGCCTCAATTCGTTATGCTGGTGGTTTTAAAAGAACCGCAAACTTCTCCTTGGGGCTCAGAGACGGCGGCTCCTCTCTGGTTTAAGATAGCGCCAAGAATTCTTTTTCATTTAAGTTCAAAATGATATAATTCTAGAGAGTGAAAGCTATTCTAAAAAGATTGATCCCCCAGGGGTTTAAGAATCGCTTTTGGCATCTGCCCAAAGCAGTTCTGGCTTCTTTATGGTTTGATAAACCGACTCGAAAAGTAAAGCTGATCGGGGTAACGGGGACAGATGGAAAATCAACCGTTAGTAGTCTCATTTTTCATATTGCGCGGACAGCCGGTTTTTCCACAGGCCTAATGTCAACGGTTTCAGCTCGACTGAATGATGAAGAATGGCCAATGCCACTTCATGTTACTACCGAAGACGCTTGGCAATTTCAAAAAACGGTGGCAGGGATGGTTAATAAAAAGGGCACTCCGAAAATGGACTATTTGGTGGTGGAAGCGAGCTCTCATGGTTTAGATCAACATCGGATTTGGGGCTGTTCTTTTGAAATAGGGGTTTTGACTAACATTACTCGTGATCATTTGGACTATCACCATACCTTTAAAAATTACCTGAAGGCCAAGGCGAAGCTGTTTCAAAGCTCCCGCTTAGCGGTCCTTAATGCCGATGATCAATCTTTTGAGAAAATCAAAGAGAAGATTAATTCTCAGAAAACAAAAGTCATTAGTTATGCGATCAGGAATCAAGCTTTAATTCAGGCGCAGAGAATAAGTTTCAAAGAAAAAGGCATGAGTTTTTACCTGAAGGGCTATTTAGAGAACGACAAAGAAAGATTAAGGATAGAAACCCCTCTTTTTGGTGAATACAATCTCTATAATCTTTTGGCTGCCATCAGCGTGGCCAAGCTTCTTAAAATCAAAAGACAAGTTTTAATCCAGGCGATCCAGAGCTTTGAGGGGATTAAAGGAAGGATGGAGGAGATTAATAATGACAAAGGAGTTAGGGTTTTTATCGACTTTGCCTCAACGACCAATGCTCTTAAAAGTGCTCTAACTGCCCTGAGGGCAGTCAAAAAAGACCAGAACCGTCTAATCGTTATTTTTGGCAGCGCTGGTTTGAGGGATGTTGAGAAGAGAGTGCTGATGGGTGAAGTCGCCTGCTCTTTGGCAGAGATCAGTATTTTGACAGCCGAAGATCCGAGAACAGAAAACGTCAATAAAATTATTAATCAGATTGCCAAAGGTTGTCGCAAAAGCAGAGGAGTAATGCTCTTTAGGAAGCAAGCTTTTAAATTAAGAAATGAAAAAAGTCTGGCTAAACCAGTTTTTATTAAAATCCCTGATCGCCAGGAGGCGATTAATTTTGCCATCCGCAAACTAGCCAGAAGAGGTGATTTTGTGGTAACTTGTGGTAAGGGCCATGAACAATCAATGTGTTTTGGTCGTAAGGAGTTTCCTTGGTCAGAACACGAAGCAGTTAGAATTGCTCTTTCAAGGAGGAGAGGATGAAGATTTTCTTTTCTGAAGCAGATTACGATTATAACCAGTATCTTTTTCCTTATCAGGTGCTTCTTTTAAAAGAGAAGCAAGATTCTTTAGGAGATATTTACAACTTAGGGTTTCTTCCTTTCAGAAATAAAAAGGACCTTTTTTATCTTTCCCGAAGTTGTCGTTCTAATTTAAAACAAATTGAACAGAACAATCTTTTTTCCTCGGAAAATAGGAGAATAATCAAAAAGACGAAAAACTTCTCGTTCAACTTTATTGAACAGAAAAGTTTTAAGTATAATCTTGAGGTTCAGAAACAATGTCGTTTTTGGGCTAAGGCCAGAAACTGGCAGATTTCTGTTTCTTCGATAAAAAAACTTTTTTCCGGAGACTTTTTTAATTGGATCCTAGAGGTTAAAAAGCAAGAGAAGACAATCGCCTATTCGATAATTTTAAAAGAGGGGAGTCTTGCCCATTGGGCTTATGTTTTCTACGATCCGGAATTTAGTAATCGCGATTTGGTAATCAGGATGGGCTTGGAGGTTATTAATTGGGCAAAGCAGGCAGGTCTGGATTTAGTTTATTTAGGAACTTGCTATGGTGAATCAGGCTATTATAAGCGCAATTTCCCTGGTTTTGAATTTTTTAATGGCTTTTCTTGGTCTAATGATTTAAAAGAGCTGGACTATCTCAACAGAAGAGAGAAGAGAAAACATCTTTTGGCTGACAAGGAATATTTAGAAAAGTTTCAAGCAAAACCCGTTAAGGGTGTTTAAAAATGCGGATTCATATCATCGGTATTGCCGGAAACACAACGGCACCTTTAGCTAAACTTTTGAAAAAAGACCTCGGCTATGAGGTGACTGGTTCTGACCAAGAGAAAATTTATGATCCGCTAAAATCGTATTTACTTAATTTAGGAATCAAGTTTACTTTCGGCTATGACTCCAAGAACATCACCCGCGACCTTGATTTAGTTATTGTCGGGGCAAGCGCCCTGATCGTTGATCCTCACAATCCAGAAGTTAGTAAGGCCAAGGAATTGGGGCTAAAAATCATTTCTCATAGCCAGGCCTTAAGAGAATTTTTTATCAAACCGCAGTGTGTTTGTTTGGCCGGCAGCCAGGGGAAAACCACGATTACTGCTCTGGTTGCTTGGATTTTTGAAACGGCTAAAAAGAAACCAAGCTTTTTTATTGGCGGCAAAGCTCTTAATTTTACTGACTATTTAGAGAAAAGAGATTCTTCCTGGACGATTGTGGAAGCTGATGAATATCGCCATCCTTGGTTTGACTTTGATGATCAGCCCCGCTTTCTTAAGTATCAGCCAGATCATGCCTTAATTAATGCGGTCTATTGGGAGCACAGGGATGTTTATGCTTCAAAAGAAGTCTATTTAAAAGCTTTTGCCGATTTTATTAATCTGGTTCCGGCAAAAGGAGTGCTCTTGATTAATGCCAAGGATAGGGATCTGGGAAAACTAGTCCAAAAAGCAAGGGCGAGAGTGGTTACTTATTCGGTTGAGGCCAAGATTAAGGCTGATTGGCAACTAGGTGATTATCGATTCGGAGAAAGAGAGACTTTTCTGGAAATCAGGGGGCCGGGAGAATTTTTTTCTTTAAAAACTCAACTTTTTGGTTTCTATAATTTAGAGAACATTCTTGCAACCGTGGCCTTAAGCGCGGAATTAGGGATAGGAAACCAAGCCATCATTAAAGCATTAGAACCTTTT
>CAZMUE010000011.1:0-11475 GCA_964569725.1 uncultured Gammaproteobacteria bacterium | reverse complement strand
ATCTAGGGTGGGTCCCGCAGATCCCGAATCTACCTTCTTCTCTTAGACAGGGAACTGACATCTGGGGCGACTCAAAGAAAACAAAGCGTCCGCTTTGCTCAACAGTCTTCATGACTATCCCTTCATTTAAACATTGTAATAATTACGAATTATAAACGAGGTTAACTTATTAATCAAGAGCAACCTTACCGTATCACTTGAGCCAAAATAGTAAAGATGTCATAATCAACTATGGCAACTATTCTTTTTGTCATTGCCCCTAGGGATTTTCGCGACGAGGAACTCTTCGAAGTCCAGGAAGTTCTCCAGGCTGCCGCTATAAAAACCGAGATTGCTTCAATTGAGCCTGGGGAAATTACGGGTAGCCGGGGTGGCAAAGTTAAAGTAAAAAAAACCATTCTCGATATCAACGTCGCCGATTATGGCGCTATTGTCTTTGTTGGCGGCAAAGGCGCAGAGGTTTATTTTGAAGACCCCATTGCTATGGCCATTTGCGAAGAAACTGTCCGCCAGAATAGAATCCTGGCCGCGATTTGCATTGCTCCTTCAATCCTGGCTAACGCTGGAGTTTTAAAAGGCAAAAAAGCAACCGCTTTTCCCTCAGAAAAAGAAAACTTAATTTCTCGAGGGGCTGAATATACTGGCGAACCAATTACCGTTGATGGAAAAATCATTACTGCCTCTGGCCCTGAGGCAGCGAAGGCGTTAGGTTGGACAATTGCTGAAAACCTGACAAAGTAGATCAGCCCCTATCAAAAACAAGTCCCTCTAAGAACCCTTTTGCTTTCTCTACCTTTGGGTATCGTCTTACGATCTGCCAGAATTTTTTTGAGTGATTAGGCTCTAGCAGATGGGCAGTTTCATGAATAATGAGGTAGTCCAAAACATAAAGCGGAGCTTTTGCCAACCGATTTGAAATTCTAATTTCTCTCTTTCTTTGCTGACAGATGCCAAAGATTTTCGTCTGTCTCTTTGACCAGTTGATAGAAAAATTTTTTATTTCTCTGCCCAAATACTTTCTGATTAAAAATTGGGCTCTCTTTTGTAAAAAAGTATCGGAAATTCTCGTGCTTTTCTTCCTGATCTTTTTCTCAAATTCTTGGGCAATTCCCCCGGCCTGAAACTGCGGCATCCAGAGAGGAATCCTAACCTCCAAGATATCGTTTTTGACTCTTCCGGAAACAGTTCGCCGCCTTTTTCTAGAGCGGATAAAAACGACTTTCATAAAAAGATTTTAGCACTTCCTGACCCTAAGCAAACCCTCAATGAATCATTAAGCAAAGGGAGTAAAATTAGGAGCTCTTCCTTCTTAAGACTAGCGTCTGACCGATACCGGGACAAGTCTCTGTCCGCAATCCTTCGGGGCAAAGCTCAAGTCCATCAAGATGCCTTTGAACATCTCTGAAGCCACTCCCGAAAACTGCGTGAACTGCAAATGTTCTTATCGCTGGCCCAGATTCATCTTGCCCTTCGTTTTCAGGAACCTCGGCAACCAAAATTCTCTCAAAAACACCTTGATGATCCTGGGTATGAAATTCAAATCCTCCGGCAGCTACTGTCGGAGGATGAACTGAAAAAGCGGAAAGGGGTTTGCCATCTAAAGAAATTGGCTCAGGACTATTTGCCCTTTCTTGCCAGAAGAAACCAAGAACTCTCTTTCGATCTTGTTCCCTCATAAGTCGATATCATCATTTTATAGCAACTAAAAGGGACGTCAAGGACTAGTTTCTTTTTTAGGCAGAACAACCCTCAGGCTAGTCAAAGGATAAAGCCTAACTTCATAACCTCTTGAGCCGGTAAACCCCTGCATCACTAATTCGCCAACCACTTTTAATGTTCCCGGAGAAACTTCTCGTTCATCAATAAAAGCTGTTTGTGCCCATCTCAAAAGATCGTTGACTGCTTCTGCGGCCGAACCCCAACCATTCATCCCCGGACTGATTCCATCAGGATAAAACTGCCAGAATTTCATTGTCTGGAAACTAGTAGCTACTCGTTCTCTTGAGTTGTCGCCTGGAGACATTTCTTCACCTTTATGGGTATCGTTTAATTATAAGAAGAATTATACCATCTTCTAGTTAGCCTCGCCGTATTCTCTCTAGGCCCTCTCCGGCTAAGCCAAAACGAACTTGCAGGGCTTCAGGCAAAGCTCTTAATAGACTTTCTGATTCTCGTTGCCATCTTGCTTCTAAACTTAATCCTTTGGCCTCAAGATCCTGTTCCATGCAAGCTTTTATCATTGCCGGGCTGATGCCTAAATTTATTTTTTCCATCATCTTTTATCGCCTTCCGCTCGCCTCCTCTTCTAGGGCCCTGAAAAGGGTCTCCGAAACTCGTGAACTAGTAACCAGATCTATCGCCAGAGCCATTCCTTGTCTAAAGGCAGTCACGCTTATAGGCGTCAATTGCCGACAAGCCATTCTCTCCTCAAAAGCAGCAACAACGCCACAGCCTAAATCCTCAACGTCAACTTCAGGACAGGTCAAGCCACTAGAAATGCCATCAAGAACAACCCTCACTCCCTGGAAAAAAGAAGGATGTCTTTTTAAGTCTGCAAAGAGAGTCCTCGCCACAGCCACTCTTTGCCGAATTACTCTTGCCGAGACTAGCTCTAACCCTGCTTCTTTAACCATTAATGGCTCCTTTCAATCATAAATTTTATTCCTGCTCTTAATTGGCTTCTATATGGTTGCCTGGAAAGGAAACCCAGCTTTTCTTCAAAAATAGTTTCTGCCTTTTTGGCTAATTTTTCTGCTAGCTTCTTGCCGTATTCTAAGCTGCCGTATTTTTTCATCATCTTAATCACCCATTTCACTTCTGTGGCTGTTTTTTCATCTCTGGTTTTCTTAATAATTTTCATTAATTTCTTTTTGTCTTCACCCTTGGCAGTTCTTAAAAGATGAACTAGCATTATTGTTCTCTTCCCCTCATAGATATCATTCCCCATCTGCTTTTTTAAACCGGCGAAGTCAGAGGTCAAATCAAGTAAATCGTCTCTAATCTGAAAAGCCCTACCCAGATAACGACCAAATTCATAAATAACTTCTAGCTGTTTAGGGGTGGCTCCGGCTAAAATCGCTCCCAATCGCATTGGCCCAGCAATCGTGTAGTAAGAGGTCTTACTCTCCAGAATGAAAAAAACGTCACTGTCTGTCATTCTGGTCCTGTTTTCTTCTGTCCATTTGATCTCTACTGTCTGCCCCAAAACCGTCCGGTTAAGCATTCTCACAAACTCTTCTAGAATTTGGCTGGCTTTTTGCTGACCAATAATCTTGGCATTATCAATCAAAACCTTCCACATCAAAACATGAAGGCCATCGCCAGCATTAATGGCTAGATTAGAACCGTAAAGGCGGTGAAGGGCAGGTTGACCCCTTCTTTCTAGAGAATTGTCTTCGATATCGTCATGATTGAGAATCCAATCTTCGGAAATCTGCATTGCCGCGGCAGTCTGTATCGCTTTTTTTTCGCTAAAGCCCATGGCTCCGGCAGTCAAAAGAGTTAGGCTTGGCCGCACGTATTTACCTTTTCTTTCTGGATACTCTGCCACTATTTTCTGGTGAAATTTAACCAAGGAGTGATATTTTACCGGGGGCTTGCAATAATCAGGAAATTCAGCAAGAGCAACCATATATTTCTCAATTCTTTGCCAAACAATCTCCCGCTTCTTTCTCAAAACCTCAAGAAAATCAATCATCTATAATTGATTATAACATGGCTATAAAACAGTTATTCCGCCTCTTTTTTTCGGCCCTAATTTTCCTTGCTAGCATTATTATCTTTAAACAAAAATCCACGAAAGAGGTAAAATTGGATAAAGAGATGATTCGTCCTGCTAGCGTTGCTAACACTTTTTATCCTGGAGAGGCCAAGGCGCTTAAAAGTAAACTTGAAAAGCTCTTAGCCCAATCCCCAACTCCCCATCAAGAATCATTAATTAGGCTTATCATTGTTCCCCACGCCGGCTATGACTACTCCGGTCTAGTTGCCGGCCAAGCTTACGGCCAGATTAAAAATCAGTCTATCAAGCGGGTTGTCCTTCTCGGCACTAGCCATCAGCAGTGGTTTGATGGGGTTAACCTTGACGAAAACGACTCCTGGCAAACTCCGCTCGGAAAAGTAAAACTAGATCGGATAACGGCCGCAAAACTGATTAACGAGAAGCAAAAAATTGTCTTCTCCTCTTCTCCCCATCTCCAAGAACATTCTCTAGAAGTCCAGTTGCCCTTTCTCCAAACTGTTCTCAGTGATCAGTTTCAGATTATCCCTCTTCTTCTGGGTAATACAAATGAGGAAACGATTAATGAATTGGTGAATCGTCTTTTTTCTATTCTAGACGAAAAAACCCTAATCGTAGTCAGCAGTGATCTTTCCCATTATCCAGACTATGACCTTGCCAATGAAATTGACCAAGCCACTATTAAGGCTATTCTTGCGGCTGAGCCGGAAAAATTCCAGGCCCTGGTTAATGATCGGGCGAAATTAACTGGCGATCTCCAAACCAGAGCTTGCGCTTCCCAAGCTATTTACGCTGCCATGATTTTGGCCCAAAAGCTTAAGGGCAGATGGGAATTGCTTAAATACGCTAATTCTGGTGATGCCACTGGCGACAAAGACCGAGTGGTTGGTTACGGAGCCATTGTCTTCAGAGAAAGTGCCTCTACCCAAAAAGAAGGGCTAAGCAAAGAGCAGCAGGATTCACTCTTAAGAATAGCTAGAGAAAGTTTAAAAAGCCATTTAGAAGGAAAGGGAATTCCAAAATACGAGATTAGTGATCCGGCGCTTGAAGAAAAACTAGGTGTTTTTGTGACCCTGAATAAAAACAAGCAATTAAGAGGCTGCATGGGTAATTTTTCCCCTCAAACTCCGCTTTGGCAGACTATTCAAAAACAAATCATCATCTCTGCCACCGAAGATCCTCGCTTTCCTCCCATCAAGCTAGAGGAAATGGAAGAAATTGAAATTGAAATTTCAGTACTTTCCGAACCAGAAAAAATTGATGATTGGCGCAAGATTGAACTGGGGAAACACGGAGTTATTCTCAAGACCGGCAGCCAGGGCGGCACTTTTCTCCCTCAAGTAGCCACAGACACGGGTTGGGATTTAGAAACTTTCCTCTCTCAACTCTGTTCTCAAAAAGCTGGCTTAGCCCCTGATTGCTATAAAAACCCAGAAGCAGAAATTTTTGTCTACACTGCTCAAGTTTTTAAAGAGAGCATTTAAAGATCAGTAATAATCCTTGCTAATTCTTGTGGCCCACCATCTTCTATTCCCTTTCTAAAAGGAACATCCACGCCAGGAATTATATCCTCTGCACCAAAGTTAATAATTGCCACTCTTGGATGAACAGCACGCAATTGAGGTAAAAGTCTTTGCCCAGCGCCTCTTCCTCCTATGCCCAAATTACTATCAAGGAGAATTACCTGAACCCCTAATTCTGCGAGCCGAGGAATAGCAGCAACTGCTTCTCGTTCTGTGGCCGCTTCACCGACGACGGTATGGCCACCGAAAAGGCTTAACCCTCTTGAATATAATTCTCTGATAATCGAATTATCATCAATAATAAAGACCCTTGCTTCTTTAGGTGACATTTTCGTCCTTAAGCCATATTATAATACGTAATATTATTTACGTCCTTCTAGATTGGTAATTAATTTTGGCAAAATATCAATACTCATGATTCTCCCTCGCCTCCCGTCACAATCAAAATCTACCCCAGAAAGAAGGCCTTCTACGCAATAACCAACCAAAATTAGCCTTGGCTCTATTTTTCTCAGTAATTCTACTCCCTGCTGGCTCAGGGCGAGACTTGTCCCGCCAATAACAACTACCTCTGCTCTGCCCAACTGGCCTTCTATTGCTCCCGCTAATTCCCGCAAGCTCCCAACTGCACCAGTTACCAAATGTCCTCTTCTGACCAAAGACTTTTGCGTTAAATCCCTGGCCGTCTCATCTGGCTCAAAAACGAAAATTCTTGCCTCTTTCGGACTCATCTTCTTTAATACGTCTTTTCTAAATATAACGTTTAACTATTGTAAGATTAACAAGGTTAAGAAAACAAGTTTATGACTATCGGCAAAAAGAAAAATCCTAATCTCAGGCATCACCATTACCTGGCATGGGCAAACGTTCCTTACCCAAGGCATCTCTCATTGTATTTGCCACTAATCTTTTCAGAATTTCTAAGAAAGAAATCCCGTAAAGGTCAAGGATTAAGGAAATGGCCGTTTCTGTCTCTTTTGGCCCAAAAGCTGGATTAGTATTAGAATCAACAAAGTAATATCTGCCCGAAGCATCTAGGCGAACATCAAACTTACCATAATCAAACATGCCGACAATATCAAAGGCCTTTTTGACGTATTCGCGCAAAACTGGATCGTCATACTTTTGGTAACGCATCTTTTCTCCATCATCATCAGTCCATTGCAAGTCAAAGTTAGCAAAAAGATACTTTTCTCCTGGCATATTAAAAACTTTTTCTGCCAGATAAACTTTTTTATTAACTCCCTCTAAAACCATAGCCGTTATCTCTCGGCCAACAATAAATTCTTCAATGAGCACTGGCTGCTTATAGGTATTAATCAAAAATTTAACTCTTTGCCTGAGGTGTTTCTCGTCTTCCGAAACCGCCTCCTTAGTAATTTCTACGGCGCCATGGATTTCATTAAGTTTAGAAATCAAAGGAAAGCGGAGCGTGGGATCAAGGTAATCATTATGACTATTGAAAAGTTGATGCTTAGGCACAGGAATGCCATTCTGCTCTAATAGCTTTTTGACCAAGAATTTGTTATAGACCAACGATTCTCCTAGAATACTCGCCCCCGTATAGGGAATATTTAAAAGCTCCAACAAGGCAGGCACCGTAGAGGACAAATATTCCTGACCCCTGACCGAACCAACCAGATTAAGAACCATTTCTGGTTTTTGACGCCTTAGTTTTTCTGCCAAAGAAGCACTGGCTGGATAAAGTAATGTTTTTATTTTTAGTTTCTTGAAATAAGCAGCAATAATCTTGGCATCGCGTAAGGCGTCTTTCTCTGTCAAATACTGCATTTCTGTAGGAAAGTACTTTCTTTTGACCTCACTATAAATAATGCCTATTTTTTTAGGCATGGCAAAGTTATTTTTACCCGAACTCGGAGGCTTCTTGTCTTTATTCTTCATTCTCTGAGAAGTTATTATGACAGAATCGAATCGGATTTCAACATTTAATCTATCTGGCGATCAGATTGCCATCCATATCAACGCATTCTGGCACCATTTCTGAAGGAAAATCATAAGGAGCAATCAGTTCGCAACTAATCGTACCGTTACCATCATCAACAATGATCCAGACGCCGCTGTTTTTGGCTGCCAGAAACCAACCTCCTGCCAACTCCCCGGCAAATTTAACTGATCCCCAGGCATGACTATCGTCTTTTTTGGAAATATTGATAATCGTCTCTTCTACGGCCCGGCTATGTTTGGCAGCCATAGCTTGCTTGATAAGTTCTTCATCCGCTGCTTCTGGCAGAGCTACTGCTGGCGCCGAATCTGGAGCAAGAATGACTTCCGGAGTTGGTGATGCCAAAGCTCCAGAAGCAAAATCTTTGGCTCTTTTCTGCTGCCAAACATAAGTGATAAAAATAGCAATTGTTGCTGCCAAAAGAGCAGAAAGGATAACAACAACGTTATTGGCTCCCCCTTTTTTTGAAAGTCTTTGTCCCATCGTCAGTTTATATAATAATAAATTAAACCAATTTCGTAAATAGCCTCTCGGTATTTCTAACCAATCTTCTAGCTGCCATTTCTTTTTCTTCTTGCCAAAGCTCAGCAATTTTACTCACAATTAAAGGGGTATGAAAAGGTCTAGCCATTTCTCCTCGGTACGGCTCTGGAGCCAAAAAAGGACTGTCTGTTTCCGTTAAAACTCTTTCTTTGGGAATTTCTCTTAAGACATTTTGCAAACCCTGATCATAAGTTAAATTGCCGTCAAAACCAAAATACCATTCTCCTGGTAAAGCCAGAATCCGCTTGACCCTCTTTTTGCCTCCAGAATAGCAATGAATTACGCCATTGTTCTCTTTTGCCTTAATTTCTAAAAAACTAATCGCCTCTTCATTAGCTTTGCGAACATGAACGATCAAAGGTAATTTATATTTCCTAGCTAGTTCTATCTGGCCGAGGAATAACTCTGCCTGATCTTTCTTTGATCTTTCTTTTTCTCCTGGCGGAGCTTCAGAGAAATCAAAACCAGTTTCGCCGATAGCCACAATCTTCTGGGAATTAGCCTTAACCAAAACTTCTAGCCCTTTTAGCTGCTCTTCAATTGAGCTTTCGCTATCGACATCGGTCTGCTGCGGATGAATCCCCACTGAAGCATAAAGAAAACCTGAATATTTCTTTGCCAGATCAAGAGCAATTCGAGAATCATCTAAACTGCTGCTGCCAATAATAATTCCCCTAAGGCCAACCTTTTTGCTCTTCATGACAATATCTTCAGTTTCCTTCAAAAGCTCAGGAAAATTAAGATGGGCATGAATATCAAACATGGCTAAATTATACAGGAAAAATCATTTTAACCACCATTTAGCGCCATCACTAATAATCTCAATTTCCCCTGATTCTTGCGTTGTTATCTTTTTAATGCCTAAGTTGTTGAGTTCTTCTAATACTTCCTGACTAGGATGACCAAATTTATTCTTGCCCACAGAAATAACAGCTAGTTTCGGCCTCAGGGTTTGCAACAGTTCCCGGGTAGTACTAGACTTAGAACCATGATGAGCCAGCTTCAGAATTTCAACTGGCTGACTGATCATCTTCCGCCAAACTAAGGTTCGCTCTATTTCTGCTGGAATATCTCCGGTCAACAAAGCGTCAAAGCCGGCAAAACGTAATCTTAAGACCACCGAAACGGAGTTAGGATCTTCGGCACCAAGGACGACAGTTGTTTCTTTAAGCTCTTTTTCTGGTTTTTGCCAAACTAAAGGATTTCCCTGAAAAACCTCTGGCCAGACAATATCAAAGTATATCTTTCCTACTCTTAAGGTCTCATTTTGTTGAGGAAGATGAGTATTAATTTTTTGCTCAACTACCATTTTCTGCAATTGCCAAAAATCAGTTTGCTCATTAATCAAACCGTTCGCGAGAAATTGCTTGACCCGATAGTGAGAAAAAACCCCCAATAGTCCCTTAAAGTGATCGTTTTCGGGATGAGTCAAGACCACTGCTTCTATTTCCCTATCCCAAAAGGGAAGATTGTGGCGAAGACAAGCCAGAACTTGTGTTTCATTGGGCCCACCATCAATCAAAACCTGGCTGGTTCTGTGCTTAATAAGAATGGCGTCGCCTTGGCCAACGTCACAAAAAATAAGATGGAGATTATTGTCGGGATAGAGACGAAAAGCTAAAACAATGAGGCTGAGAATGAGCCAAAAGGCATTTTTCATAACTAGATCTCATTGATCAAACCCCGACATCTCGGGCTGCCGCATTTACAGATCTCTTTCTTACTATCTTTATCAAAGGCATAATCATAGGTTAGCTCTTCCCCCTTTTTAATTGGCTTTTTAGAATACAGGAAAATCCGATCAGCACGGCGCACCACTTTGCAGTTAGGATCACAAGAATGATTGATATACTTAGACTCATTACCACCCCTAACAGCATCAATAGAAATCCGGCTATTAACGTCGAAAATATAGGTAATTCCCCTTTCGTCGTCTTCCTTCTCTCTTTTTAAAGCTTCCCTGCGCGTGACTACTTCGCCAGTATATTCAATTAGATATTTGTTAGCAGGAATATCCTCTGCCGCAAAAAGACCCTGGCCGTGGATTTTAGAAGCCCTGATGATCAGTTTATAAATCCGCATATTTTCAAATAATAATCTGGTTTGCTAAAGAATTCAAGCTCAAAAGCGCTCTCTGTTTGCTTTTTGGGGCACCATCAAAACTGCCAAGACAAAAAAATAGTAACCAGCCAATAACCATAAATTAAACCATTCGGCCTTAATCTCCAAAAATGGCAATCTGTTGAAAAGGTAAATTGCTTCTACGAAATAGAAAAGCAAGGGATAGCTTAGCCAAATTAAAGGCAGGGCCAAGAGCGGAACCGCCATGCCCAGAATCCCTCCCAAAACTCCAAAGGCAGTAATCTTGGGCACAGTCCAAAGCACGAAAATATTAATTAAAGGCGCCAACCAAGAAATTCTCCCAAAATGATAAGCAATGATCGGCCAAACCAAAAGTTGGGCTGAAAAACTTTCTGCTAAATCTAAACCTATTAAAGGTAATTTTTCCAACCTCTTAAGGCTATCCTTAAAAAGAATCAAACCAGCCATAGCAGAGAAGCTCAATTGAAAGCTAATATCAACAACTAGATTCGGGTTAATAAGAATCATGATTAAGGCAGAAACAATCAGGGCTCGCCAGGCATTGAAAACTTTGCCCAGGAATTGGCTCAAATAGACGAAACTTGCCATTATTGCCGCTCTAACTACTGGCGGAGAAAAACCAACTATTGAAACGTAGAACCAAATCATCAGGAAAGCCAAAACCAAAGCTTTTTTCCTACCTACATAAGGCGCTAGCCAATCCAGGAGACGACCGCTGATCAAAGAAATGTTGAAGCCACTAACGACCACAATATGCAGAGTTCCAGTTCTTCGCAGAGCTTCATAAAAGTCAAAAGGCATTTTCTCTTTAATGCCTAAAACCGTGCCGACCAAGAGACTCGCTTCCGGCTCGAAAAGAGAAAATCTGAATACCTCGGCAATTTCCTGACGAAGAAAAGCAAAGAATGGCATTGCCTAAAGTTATTTTTTTGTTTCTAGCTCTTTCATTTGTTCTAACGAGAGGGTACAAACTCTAAAATTGTCCACCTCGCCCCTGCCAAGCTGTTCTGTCCCCACTCACGCAACACCCGCTTTTTCCAGAATCATTTTTGAGTCAACTTCTTCTCCTGGCAACCAAGAAAAAATTATCCTTTCCTCACCGAGCACTTTCCCAAATAAAACTGTTCTATGACCAAGAGCAACCGAATCTCTCTCGTCTGAAATCCGCAACTCTCCTCCTTCTATAATCCTTATCTCGCCGGTTTTATCTTCTGTCATATCTTGAATGATTAAATTATAATCTTATCTTTTATTTTATCAAAAATCTTATCGCCAATGCCAGGGACTAATTTTATTTCCTCAATGGACTTAAAACCTTGATGGGCCTGGCGGTATTCAATAATCCTTTCGGCAAAGCTGGGACCAATCCCGGGTAAAGTTTCTAAATCTTTTGCCGTGGCGGTATTGAGGTTGATCCTTCCGCTAACTGCGCCAGCCACCTGCCCGGAATCAACTTTTTCTTCTTCCCTGGGGATATAGATCTTCATTCCGTCTACCAAAAGCTGGGCTTGATTTAAATTCTTAGCTAACCATTGTGTATCTGCTTCTGCGGAAAGGTCTCCAGCCCGTCGGATCAGGTCTATGATCCGGCTTCCAGGCTCTAG
>CAZMUE010000010.1:0-11690 GCA_964569725.1 uncultured Gammaproteobacteria bacterium | reverse complement strand
CCGATTAATTCCAAACTTGTCCGCTAAAATCTCATTCTTCGACGACTTAGTGTTAGGAATATCTTCATAGTTCTACGGGACAGAGCACTAGACTCTGTTTTTCTAGTTGAATTATACTAACTCTACCTTGTCTTTGTCAAGATAATTGCTTTACAATGGAAAGGGTGCCCACACAAGAAAATTCTGAGTATAAAATCGAGATTGCTGACAACGGTTCTCCCCTGGCGGTTATTTTTGGGGCCGAAACTTTCCTTGGCTTTCACCTCGTAAGTTTCTTCGCTAAAACCATTCCCTTAATTGGCTTTTATAGCAAAAAAACTAAAAGGCTTAATTCGCTTTTGGCCAACAAAAATCTTACCCTTCTAAAAGAGGCGGCGCTCGGCTCCTTTCTAAAAAACTCTGGTTCTGAATTTGATGTCAGCTATGTTTTTAACTGTTCAAATAATCAGGCTGCCCGAGATCTAGCTTTAAAAAAACAAGCAAGACTCGTAGAAATCATTTCTTTAGACCAGCAGGAAGCCGCTCCTTTACCCAAAGCTCCTTCGTCTCTAGATTGGAGAATCGTCAAGCACGCCTTTGCTTACGGTCCGCAAATGAATGTTAATTCCACGGCTCTTTTGCCAAGACTTTTCAAAGAAGCGGCTCTGAACCAAAGCCTTAATCTTCCCCGAACCAAAAAAATGAAGATTTATCCTCTTTTCATTACTGATCTTCTGGAAGGCATTCAACAGGCCTGCTTCACTCCCAACACTAGCGGCAAAGAATTTCTTTTTATCGGTAACCCTATTTCCATCAACGCCTTCGCAGAACTCTTGATTCAAAATGCTCAAAACACTCAAGAACCATCTGAAAATAATCAGGCGCCAACCCCTCAAATTGATTCTGACCTTAGCCAAGAAACCAGAAAAGAACTCAGCTGGCAACCTCAAGCAAACCCTGAAAACTCAATGCAGATTACTCTGGCCTATTTCCTAAAAAATGTTTATTCTCTGGAAAAAAAGATCCCTCTGAGGCGTGTTAAAAAAGAGAAGCCTTCAGACACTATCGTTTCCGCGGCTGAAGAAGAAAGAAACCATAAAAAAGAAACGGCTATAAACGAAACGCCCCTGGAAGAGGAAGCACTGTTTGTTATTGACGAAACTATTGAAAGTTCCGAAGAGGAAAAAGCTCCGGAGCCAATTCCAGAGGAACCAGTCCTTGAAAAAGAGCCCGAAAAAACTTCTCCTTCTGGCCTCTCCCCTAAAAACAAGGCCTCTTTCTGGCCCCGAGCTATTTTATTCTTATTCTTTACCTCCTTGCTCTGGTTAATCCTACCTCTAGCGAAATTCGGGTTTTGCGGTTGGTCTGCCTTTAAGCATCTCCAGCAGAGCCGCGATCTTGTTAGCAATCAAGAATGGGGCCAAGCCTTAGGAAAATCAAAGGAGTCAAAAGATCTTTTTATCTTAGCTAAGGAGACAACCGAGCAGTTAAAGTATCTCCAAAAGATCGCCCCGGGCCTCAGTGACACCTTGGGCAAGCTGACTGATCTGGGCATTAATCTCTCCCGAGCCATGGAAATCAGTGTGCAATCAGGAGAGACTACTCAAACTATGGCCGAAGCTGTCCTCAAAGGAAATCAATTTGATTTTCCTCAAAAGATCGAGGAGCTAAGCAATCAGCTTGAAGCCTTAGATTCATCTCTGGCGATCACCGAAACATTAGCTAAATCAAGAACTACGACTCAGATCAAGCCTCTGCGGAACAAGCTTGCCCATCTCGGAGAAGAAGTTAGCGGGATAAGGAACTACCTACAAAAGAGCAAGCAGCTTATTCCTCATCTTGAGACTATTCTCGGTCTCGATGGCAAAAGAAAAACTTTCTTAATCATTCTGCAAAACAACATGGAGCTAAGACCAACTGGAGGCTTTATCGGTTCTTTTGCCCTTCTTAGTTTTGAATCTGGCTATTTGCTTGATTTTGAGGTTAACGATGTTTACAGTGCCGACGGTCAGCTCAAAGGTCATGTTGATCCGCCTAAACAGATAAGAGATATTCTTGGCGAAAAAAATTGGTACTTGAGAGACGCCAACTGGGATCCTGACTTTCCTTCGGCGTCAGAAACAATCGAATGGTTTTTTGAGAAGGAAACAGGAAGGAGAGTTGACGGGGTTATTGGCTTCAATCTGAGCGCGGCACAGAAAATTGTCGCCAATTTCGGCGAGATTTATCTCCCTGATTTCCAAGAAAAAATTAACGCCAATAATCTTTTCGAAAGGGCCGAGTTCTATTCTGAAAAAGACTTTTTCCCCGGCTCAACCCAGAAAAAAGTTTTTCTCTCCGCCCTAGCCAATGAAATATTTGAGATCTTGAAAAATTTAAACACGCAAAAATATCTTGCTTTCGGCAAGGCTATTTTGGAGGGTCTAGAGAAAAAAGAGATTCTTCTTGCTTTACATGACCCTCAATTGAAAAACACCCTGGCCAAATTGGCCTGGGATGGCCGCATCAAAACTATTAGTTGTAAAAAGGACAACTGTCTCAGCGATTATCTCCTCATCGTTGAGGCAAATCTGGGCATTAATAAAGCGAATTATTTTCTCAAAAGGGATATCCAGCAGAGTATTGAAATCTCACCTCAAAAACTAGCTGTCAAACATCACCTGGTTATCAACTACGAAAACACCAGCCGCTCTTCAGCCTGGCCCGCTGGCAACTATCGTAATTTCATGCGGCTCTATCTGGATCCCAAAACCAAAGTAGAGCAAATCGTCAGCTATGACCCCAGAACCCCCTCAAACAAAAAG
Source organism: uncultured Gammaproteobacteria bacterium (assembly GCA_964569725.1). GTDB lineage: Bacteria > Patescibacteriota > Microgenomatia > UBA12405 > CAZMUE01 > CAZMUE01. The sequence continues at coordinate 8,907 of CAZMUE010000010.1, read as the reverse complement.
GATCTCAGTTTTGAAACAGAAGAAGAGCAAGACAAGCTGGTCGTCGGTTTTCTGCTTGAAGTTCCGATCAACAGTCGTCGGAGTCTTGAAATCTGGTTCTCTAAATCAACTAACTTTAGCTCTGAAAGCTGGTCGTATTCTTTTTATCTCCAAAAACAATCTGGATTTGGTTCTACTCCTTACAGTCTTTATCTAACTTTTCCTGAGAATTGGCAACCATTGCAAGTCAGTCCTGTGGCCACCTTGATTGCCAATAAGTTGCTTTTCAATCAACAATTTGACCAAGATCTAAAATTCACCGTAGAATTCGGGCTTTAATCTAATAAAACCAAGGCCGCCATTATGGTTAACCCCAGCAGAAGGCTAAACAGTTGACCTAGAGAAACCTTAATTTCGGTCTCGTGATGTAGCTCAGGAACCAAATCTGCTCCAGCGATATAGATAAAACCCCCGGCCGTGATTGGTAAAAACCAGGTGGCGAAATGTTGAACTTTTTCGGCGATTAGAAAAGAAACTACCATTCCCAAGAAACTGATTGTAGCTGATAAAAAGTTAAATAAAACTGCTTTCAAAGGAGACAATCCGCTGTGAAGCAGAACGCCTAAATCGCCCATTTCCTGAGGAATCTCGTGGCAGATTACCGCAAAAGTCGTACTTAACCCGATAGGGAAACTCACCAAATAACTGGCCGCGATCAACAAACCATCAATAAAATTATGAATTCCGTCTCCGACCAAATTGATCATCGCTAGAGCTTTTTTATGTTCCTGGCAATCCACAGAATGGCAATGCCGCCAACGCAGGAATTTTTCTAGAACAAAGAAAATGATTATGCCGACAATAATCAAAAGAGACGTCTCTAGAGTTGTTCCTAGCTCAATAAAAGCCTGAGGAATAAGATGAATGAAAGCGTCACCCAAAAGGGTTCCCACGGCAAAACTAATCAGAAAACGAGAAATTTTCTTCAAAATCTTTTTTGAAAAAGAAAGGGTTAACCCTCCCCCCAAAGAAATCAAACTAATTACCAGAACGCTAATAAAAGCATAAAGAAAAGTTTCCATAGAACAATTTTAGCATGAGAAAATATTGATTTAGACAAGGTTGATTTGCTAAACTTGCAATCAATCGGGCGTGTGGCTCAGTTGGTTAGAGCGTCGTCCTGATAAGACGAAGGTCCTTGGTTCGAATCCAAGCACGCCCACTAATGACATCCCTCTCTCAAACAGAAAATTCAAACATTAATCTTCTTCTTTTGGCAGCAGAAAAATTAGGAATAAAAGCCAAAATTGTCGATAAAGGACAGCTAAAGGTGGCGTTTAAGAAAAACGGAAAAACCCATTACATTTGGCGAAAAAGTTTTGGCCTTAACTCTCCTGCAGCCATTGAAATCAGTCGTGACAAAAATCTAACTTATCAGCTGCTTAAAAAGAACCGCCTTCCTTGCCTTAATCAACTGGCAGTTTCTAGTCCTCAGGAATACCTGAAAATTTTTAAAAAGATTCCTTTTCCTCAGGTCATCAAGCCGGCTACCGGAGAAAAAGGGCAATATATTTTTCTTAACATCAAAAATGGGAAGGATGGCCAAGAAGCAGTCAAAACCATTTTTAAGGAGACCGGGCACTCTCAGGTGGTAATTGAATCCTACTTCCATCCTTGTTCTGAATATCGCTTTTTGGTTTTAAATAATCAGGTTATCGGCATTGCCGAAAGATTACCGCCAACCATTATTGCTGATGGCAAAAACAATATCAGGACTTTAATTGAACTGGAAAATAAGAGGAGACTAAAACTCAATCAAAAAAGGGGTTATCGCTTTTTAAACCGGATGCGTAACTGGAAAAGAATTAAATGGTATTTAAGTCAACAAAGTCTAGATTTTGGCAACGTTCCTAAAAAGGGCGAGGAAATCACCCTTTATCCTATCTCTAATTTTTCTATTGGTGGTAGTGTCAAAGCTGTCAGCCGAAAAGAAGTTCATCCCTCTTTCGTGAAAATGGCTGAAAAAACGGCTCGGGTGATTAATCTGCATATCTTAGGAATCGATGTCCTCGTTAAAGACATTACAAAACCAGCGTCTGGAAAAAATTGCGTTATCATTGAAGCGAACTCCGATCCAGGAATCAGGCTTCATGATTGGCCTAATTACGGACAATCACAACAAGCAGCCGAAAAGATCTTAACCCACATTTTTAGCTTTCAGTTTGGTTAGGGTTCTCCGCTTTTGAAAATTGGTATTTCTCGTAAATCAAATTAACTATTTTCTTAATCTCTGGTAACAATTTGCCTGTTTCTGGATCAATTACTCTCTGTCTGAAAATCAGCCGCCCTAACCTTTCTGCTGGCTTAATAACGGTTTCTCGAGGTGGAATCCTATCAGTTAAAATAAATTCTTTTTCTGCGTCGCTGATCTCTGAAAGGAAGCAGGCATCTTTTTGCCAAACTACCGCACTCTCTTCCGAGTCATATTTCCATAAACCAGCTAAAGGAACCCGTTCAAGCCGAAGAAACTTTTTCTCCAGATTATGAAGAAGGATTTGGCTGCCTTGTTTTGGTTGCTTTAACTTCCGATTCACTTCATCAAAATCGTAACCAAAGTCGACATCTAGGAACTCGGCAAAATGAAAAATGTCTAAAGGAATTTCTTCGTTAATAATCTGGGCCATGCTAAAGACTGGAAAAGCCCCGGTGTAACGGGCATTACATTCGATGGGCCAGACTTCTTCTTCCTGATTAACAACCAGGTCAATACCGAAAATTCCTCTATAGCCATCCCTGGCCATCTGCTCTCCTAATTTACGGCCAATCTCATTCGCCTGCTGCTGGATTTTTTCTGAAAAACGAATCGTCCAATCATGACCGCACCAAACTCCATTCCGCCCTTTGAGGGCAACCAATTCTTCTTGATCCATGATTTGAAACTGGACAGTACCAACCAAAACCCCTTTCTTGGTAACACAAGCAGCGATGCTTGCTGGCATTCCGGTTTTAAACTGAGTTACGTTAACAAAATCTATTTTACGAAAAGCTCTCCTCCTTTTAACAAAATCAAGAAAATTTAAATAATCCTCTTTACCCCTAATAAAAAATGTTCCAATCCCACCGCCAATCTTGTAATCAGGTAATTGAAAAACTAAACTCTCAAATCGATTCATGAACTGATTAAATTTGTCTTCAGTTAAATCGTCAACCAAAATCGTTTCTCCTTCGGGCAACTTAATTCCTGCTTTCTGCCCTAGAATCCGAAAATCTTTCTTGTTCTCATAGGGGTCCCGGATTACTGCAGGGCTGGCCAAAAGACCAAAATTAAGCTCCTCGAGGATTTTCTCTATTTTCCTGGAAGACTTATAGACAAAAGCTGCTTTGGGATCAGGTAAGCCAGCTAAAAAATCCTTAACTGCCTCTGTTGCCAAAATAGCACTCGTGTTCTTTTTCTCAAGACAAGGGTTACCAAAATCGTTTTCAAGGCTTTTTACTGAACAGAAGTTTTTAATTGCCCTTAATTCTGAACTTTCTAAAGCACTGACAATTTGATACTTTTTCAGAAAGAGCGCGGGAATTAACCTGGGAAAAGCACTGACGCCAAAACCAACTACTGAAATTTTGATTTTATTAAATAAATCGCTGTAATTCTGCATTTTAGAATTAATATTTGAATTTAAGCGGTTCTGCTCTTACTAAAAATCCTTGGAGGTCTCTTCTGCCGATGATTACCGGTACTGCCATGTGGCCACGCTGAGCAACATTGGCGGCGGTCTTTATCTTTTTGCCTTTCAGCCAAAAGGTCATTCCCACTACTGGTCTCCGACGACCTTTGCCCATTGAGGAGCGATAGTGACGATAATAGAGGAGATTGTATGAATCTGTTAATCCCAAAAGGTCTGCCAATTCCTTGTCAATTGAACTTCTCAGGGCGCCAGTATCAATCTTTGCCCAGCACTCCATTTTCTTTCCATCAGCTCCCCTGATTTTTATAGGTTCAAAAATTTCCAAAATATTAACGCCTTCTTTAGAGATCACTTGATCAGCAAAGCTTTCTGAAAACAAATGCTGGGCAATATTAATCCCATGCTCAAGGCTACGAACCCTAATCCCCTTTGCTTTTTCTAATCTAGACTTCAGACCAGCCTTATTGCAATTCTGAATCCAGAGTCCAGGCCGAGCGTTCAATTCCAAAACCATAGGCCCTTTTTCTGCATCCAAAACAATATCAACCCCACCATAGTTTAGACCCTCAATCGCCGCTTGGGCTTGAAGGGCGACTTTAAGGATCTGTTTCCAATTAGGAATCCTGATGCCATTAATTTTGATTTTTTTCTTCCTCTTATAATCCCAGATTTTGTCTATCTCGCGACTATAATAAGTCCCCACCGTAGTGATGCCGAAAGTTGTGATCCCAGTCGCTAAATCAATACCGACCCCAATCGCTCCTTGATGCAAGTTAGCTTTTCCCTGTGATTCTTCTGTTGGAATTCTGAGCATCGCCATAATTGGAATTTTGTTAAAAGCAATGATTCTGATATCAGGAGTACCGACTCGAGTAAAGCGGAAGAAGTTGGGATGGATTTTAATCCTTTCTTCGACCAAAGCTTTATCTGCCCAGCCGTGAAGACTAAATCTTCCTTGAAGAATTTCTAGGCAATGAAATCTTAAATCAGTAATGTTCACTTTCCTACCGTCCATCAAAAACCATTCTCCTGCCCATTTGGCCTTCCTTTTAATAACCAAAACCCCTTCTCCTCCGTATCCTTTAGTCGGTTTGACAACGAAATTCCCTTCTAATCCCTCCCATTTGAAATTGTTTATTTCATCTGTAGACTTCAAAAGCCCCAGCTTCTTAGGAACTGAAATCTCAGCTTTACTGAGAACTTTTTTAGTCCAGGTTTTAGAATCAACAATTCTTTTTGCCTTTAAAGAATTTAGCCTTAGAAAATGCCAGTTGCGGTCATTCTTGGTTAGGATGTCGCTATGATCTGTTGTCATTTTGCTTGGAGCTTTACTTTCTTAAAGCTGGCTTAAAGCGTTTATACTCTAGGAGCCTAAAGCCAGAATACCTACCAATGAGAATATTGAAGCCTAGGGTCAGGATCACCAACAGTTCAGGATTAAGGAGAACTGATTCTTCAAGAACATGCCATTGCATGAAAAGGGTCCCGAAGGTAGCTAGAAGTAAAGTAACCGAGATCACTCTGAGGGCCTCACTCTTGCTCTTCCCTGACTGGATACGAATAAATTCCTCTACCAAAAGAATCATGATCAAGATCGGAAAAATAGAAACTGAACCAAGGTCAAAGATGTTTAAAGGATAAGAGAAAATTAAAAAGATTAAGGTTCCTAAAGAAATGAAAGAGAGCATAATAGCCATCTTCGGCCAATAATGAAGTTTCGCCCTTTTGAGAATTCTTTCTGACAAAAGGGCCATTAATAGAATTACTCCGAAGAGGGTTAAGCCACCAAAAATTCCTGTAGCTAAAAGGGCCACTGAAAGCATGGCTGGAGCAAAAATCCCCAAACCCGTAATCCCAACCAGATAATGCAAGCTGCTGACAAAAGCCCCCAAAAGAGGCAAGAGGAGAAGCAAAACAATGGTGCTGGCCGGAATTCCGATTGAAATTGCCCAGCGGATTCCGTATTTAATGAAATTGGTGATTGAAAGTGGTCCAAGCTGCTGCTCTTCTAAAACTAGTTCCAAACGACTTTTGCCCTCCGGGCTGCTTAGTTCCGTAAGTTTTTCTGCCATCAAGGTTGGTGTTGGCGTCAACCAGGCCATCTCTCCAGTTGACTCCTCAGGGTAATAAACTTGACCATAGGCATATCTTGGTTGAGCGAAAATCAAAAGAACTAAGCAAGAAAACAGAATATTAAAGATAAGATTCCTCTTCATGCTGGCGAATTATAACAAATAGCCAAACTTCTTAACAGCTTACTGATCTTACATGTTGGCCTGGAGAATTTTGAAATCTTGAGAATCAACTACTCCATCGTTATTCAAATCAGCAGCTACTGTTCTCCCTAGCAAAGGAACGTTTTTATAAAGGAAATAAATGGCGATATCGCGAAGATCTACTTTGCCATCACCATTTAAATCTCCTTTTATTCCCGGCTGAGGGGGAGCTGTCGGCCCAGACCCAGTTTCTCCCAAAACCCAAACTTCTCCGTCGCCCGGGTTACTTTTGGAACTGGCTAAAGCATACAGTTTTTCTTTATAAACTTTCAGATCAGTAACCTCATAAGCAGCATCACCATTTTCACCGCTAAAGCTAGCTGAACCGTCATTGCCAAGATTAAAGACTAAGAGAGGCTTTGATCCTGGCTCTCTTCCGGCAACGAAAAGTTTGTTATTGAAAATCGCCATGGCGCTAGGTCGGAATCTCCCGCTCATAGTCTTTAATTCTTTGAAACTTCCCCCATCGTACGAGTAAATCCCCGTTCTGTTAGTGCCTTCGTTCCAGCCGCCGAAATAAAGTTTTCCGAGGGTCTCGTCAGCTACCCCAGCAGTCGGATTGTAACTTGGGGAACCGGAAACTTTACTGTCTCCGCCTCCGGTGCTCACCCCTAAATAACCACCCTGTCTGAAAACTCCATGGGTAAAATAAAGCCTGTCTTTGAGAACAGCTAATGGCCCCTGACTTGGGTCACGGCCATCGGCTTTCGGATAAGAATCAGAAATCTTTTCCACTGTCGGATAATCTCCGGCGTTAACGTCAAAAGTCCTTAATTGGGACTTTTCCGTATTCTCGTCACCCTCTTTGGTCAGCTGATGGCTAACAAAATAGATCTTGCCTTTGTAAAAAATTCCTCTTGAAGCTGTTTGCCAAGTCGAACCCACGTTCGGATCGCCACCCCAATCAAAAGAAAAGATAGTACGACACTCACTCCCGTCGTAACTCATTAAGGCTGTTCTTGGATAGGTTCCAAAATAAAGCTTGTTATTGGCGCTGGTTAATTCGCTGAAATTACCGATAGCAATTGCTTCTTTTCCGCCCCTAGCTAAACATGAAGAAAAATTGCCCTCTTGTTGCCAGTCGTCTCCATCAGAAGTAAAAACGTTAATTGTCCCGCCTTTATTATCATCTTCTTGGTAAGAATCTTTTGCCAGTAAGTAAATTTTGTCGTTCAAAATCCCTAAATGAGCTCTGAAGCTAGTTGAGGTTTGAAACTGATAAGCCTTACTCCAAGAATCGCTTACCGCCTTAACCTGGACTTCTTTCTTAGAAGAAAGAACTAAACCAATTAAAAGAAAACAAAGGGTTGATAAAATTATTTTTCTTTTCATACTAATTCAATATAGAGGTTTCTTTATAGCTTGTCAATAGAAACCCTGATTTCTTTTTCTAGCTCTGGAGTTTTTTTATTGACCAAGCTTCTCTTGGCCAAAAAAAGCACTTTATATCCTGAAGTAAACAAATCTTCATTTAATCTAACCGCTTCAGCAAGAATCCTCTTGATCCGATTTCTGACTGTAGCTCGTCGGTCAACTTTCTTAGAAACAATGAAACCGAAAATAGATTTCCCTTTCAGGTTGAAATCAGGAAGAATGAGCATCCCAAAAGAAGCGGAATTAATCATTTTCCCTTTTTTCTTAAGCAACTCGAAATCTTTTTTAAGACAAAGTCTGTTTTCTTTAGCTAGAACCATAATTAGGCAGGGGTTAACTTTTTTCTTCCTTTAAGACGACGTCTCTTTAGAACCTGTTTTCCTGCTTTGGTTTTGGTTCTTTTCAAGAAACCATGAACCTTGGCTCTTTTTCCTTTTTTAGGCTGATAAGTTCTTTTAATCATAAAAAATTATAACATTTTAAATAATTTCCGCATTTTTACCGCGCGATCTCCGCATGAGCCTTAACCTTTCCCATCATTGCCTCAAACTCTTCCTGCTCTAGAGTCTCTTTTTCAATTAAGGCTTCGGCGACTTTTTGCAATTTACTTTTATTATCTTTAAGAAGCCGTTCTGCTCTATTATAGGCATCGTCAATAATCCTTTTTATCTCTTTATCTACCTCTGCTTGGGTTTGGGGTGAAATTTCACTCGGCTGGATCAAGGTCTTCTGCCAGTCCTCACTGTCAATTTGTGGCCCTAAATTCATTGGCCCTAAATCGCTCATGCCGTATTCAACCACCATTGCTCTAGCGATTCTGGTGGCCTGGGCCAAATCAGAAGCTGCCCCAGAAGTCATTTCATTAAAGATGAATTGCTCCGCAGCCCTTCCTCCCATTAAGCTAACGATCATTTCTAAAAGATGACTTCTGGTTTCGTGAATTCTGTCTCTCCTTGGGGGCACCATGGTGTAGCCTAGGGCCAAGCCACGAGAAACGATGGAAACCCTTTGCACTTGATCCATATTAGCTAACAAATAGGTCACTACCGCGTGACCCGCCTCATGATAAGCAGTGATTTCCCGATCTCTTTTCGTCTGCAAGCGTTTTTTCTCTGGCCCAAGCTTGACCTTGAGAGCTGCTTCTTCTACCTCCTCAGAATCAATCTTCTTTTTATCTTTTCTCGCCGCTAAGATAGCCGCCTCATTAAGCATGTTTTCAATATCTGCCCCAGAAAAACCCACCGTTCTTTTGGCGACTTTTCTCCAGTCTACGCTTTGGTCCCAAGGCTTACCTCTGGCGTGGATTTGCAAAATCGCCTCCCTTTCCTTAATGTCAGGAAGTTGCAAAATAATCCGGCGATCAAAACGACCTGGTCTTAACAAGGCTGAATCTAAAAGATCGGCTCTGTTTGTCGCTGCTAGAACAATAATTGTTTCATTAGGCTCAAAGCCATCCATTTCCACTAAAATCTGGTTCAGGGTCTGTTCTCTTTCATCGTGACCACCACTGATCCCCAAACCCCTTGTCCGGCCAATAGCGTCAATTTCATCGATAAAGATAATGGCTCGACCGGCTCTTTTGGCAGTAGCAA